>JBNLCM010000013.1:0-20573 GCA_050303815.1 Rhodocyclaceae bacterium | reverse complement strand
GCGAACTGGTCCTTGATGACCTGGATACCCGCATACCCCGCGAGCACCAGGCAACCGACGGCGAGCAGGGAGGGGAGCGCGCGAAACAGCGCACCACCCTTCTCGACCGTGTAGACGGGGGCGGTCAGTTCGCGGGTATCTGCGGGGCTGCCGAACATGTGCTCGATCAGCCCGCGCGCAGGAATTCCTCGGGATCGACGTAGCGGCCGTTCTTCAGCACCTCGAAGTGGAGGTGCGGCCCCGTGGAGCGACCGCTCGAGCCGACATCGGCGATACGCTGGCCCGGCGTGACCACGTCGCCAATCTTGACGTGCAGCCTGCGTGCGTGGGAGTAGCGGGTGACCAGGCCGTTGCCGTGGTCGATCTCGACCTGCCGGCCGTAGTCGCTGCGGAAACCGGAATAGATGACGACACCGCCGGCACTCGCCAGGATCGGCGTGCCGCTCGGCGCCGGGAAATCGAGGCCGCTGTGGAAGGCGCGGCGCTTGTTGAACGGGTCACGGCGATTGCCGAAACGCGATCCGATGCGGGAATCGAGCACCGGCAGCCGGCTCGGGTAGATCATCGACAGGACGTTCTTCTGGGAGGCCACTTCGTCGATGCTCGCCAGCGTACCGGACAGCCGCTCGAGGTCGGCCTCGAGCACTTCCAGCGTGACTCCGACATCGGACAGGGAGGCGCCCTCATCCAGCTGATGGCTCTCGCCCACCGCGGGGATCAGGGGGCCACCTTCGCCGGAGCCTGCCGGGGCCTTCGCCTCGGGGGCAGGATCGGCGATCCCGTCCATCGGTTCGGCGTCGTCTCGCATGCCGATCCGCTTGGCGAGCAGGATGGCTTCTGACTCGAGCCGCAGCAAGCGACCGGACAACTCGCCGACACGCCCTACCAGGAAACGGCTCTCGGGCTCGGAAACCGCGGGTTGTACCGCGACCGGAGCCGGATCTGCCGCGACAGCCAACCGGGTGGGATCGTTTGCGAGCTCATAGCCCAGCCCGAACCCGGCCAGCAGTGCGACGAGCGCCATGAGCGACACCCCGGCCACGAGCTTGCGGGCGGAGATCGCCTTGACCGAGGAATCGGTCGCAGCACTCGACGATAGAATGACAAGCGCCATTCAGCCTCCTGCAATTTTGTTGAGCGAGCACAGCTTCTTGTTGGCCCGCAATATCTTCCGGGCAATTAACGGCCGCACTTCGCGAAAGTTTCGCAGTATAGCATCGTGCGGCCGTGGCCCGGTCGACTCAAAGTATTGCAGAAAGCCTCATGACAAGACCATAAGCGCCTGATTATCGGGTCATTTCGTGCCGTGAGCGGCAAGCTTCAGCCAGGTATCGACAACCGTATCCGGGTTCAGCGAAATGGTCTGGATGCCCTCGTCCATGAGCCACTCGGCGAAGTCCGCGTGATCCGACGGCCCCTGGCCGCAGATACCCACGTACTTGCCGAGCTTGTTGGCGGCCTGGATCGCCATCGACAGCAGCTGCTTGACCGCGAGATCGCGCTCGTCGAACGCGTGGGCCACCAGACCCGAGTCGCGATCCAGGCCGAGGGTCAGCTGGGTCAGGTCGTTGGACCCGATCGAGAAACCATCGAAATACTCGAGGAACTGCTCGGCCAGGAGCGCGTTGGAGGGGATCTCGCACATCATGATCAACTTGAGATCGCGCTCGCCGCGCTTCAGCCCGTGCTCGCCCAGCAGATCGACCACTGCCCGGGCCTCGTCCAGGTTGCGCACGAAGGGCACCATCAGCTGGACGTTGTTCAGGCCCAGCTCGTTGCGCACCTTCTTCATCGCGATGCATTCCATCTCGAAGCAGTCGCGGAAGGAGTGGGCGATGTAGCGCGACGCGCCACGGAAGCCCAGCATCGGGTTCTCTTCCTCGGGCTCGTAGATCTCGCCGCCCAGCAGCTTGCGGTACTCGTTGGACTTGAAGTCGGACAGACGGACGATGACCGGGTTGGGGTAGAAGGCTGCCGCGATCGTCGCCACGCCCTCGACGATCTTCTCGATGAAGAACTGCTTCGGGGTCAGGTAGCCGCGCGAGCGACGCATGATCTCATTGCGCAGGCTGGCCGGCACCTGATCGAGCTCGAGGATGGCTTTCGGGTGAATGCCGATCATGTTGTTGATCACGAACTCGAGACGGGCCAGACCCACGCCGCCATTCGGAATCTGGGCGAACTCGAACGCCAGTTCGGGGTTGCCCACGTTCATCATGATCTTGACCGGGATGTCGGGCAGGTTGCCCATGTCGGTCGTCGTCACCTCGTAGTCGAGCTTGCCGCGGTACACGTAGCCGGTATCGCCCTCGGCGCACGACACGGTGACCGAGTCGCCCTCCTCCAGCACCTCGGTGGCGTTGCCGCAGCCCACGATCGCCGGAATGCCGAGCTCACGCGCGATGATGGCTGCGTGGCAGGTACGGCCACCGCGGTTGGTGACGATGGCGCTGGCGCGCTTCATCACCGGCTCCCAGTTCGGGTCGGTCATGTCGGTGACGAGCACGTCGCCCGGCAGGACCCGGTTCATCTCGCTGGCCGACTCGATGACCCGGACCGGGCCCACGCCGATCTTCTGTCCGATCGCCCGGCCGTGGGTGAGGCGCTTGCCGTACTGCTTGAGGCGGTACTTCTCCATGACGTTGCCGGACTGCTGGCTCTTCACCGTCTCGGGGCGCGCCTGGAGGATGTAGATCTTGCCGTCGTCACCGGACTTGCCCCACTCGATGTCCATCGGCCGGCCATAGTGGGCCTCAATGGTCATGGCGTAGCGGGCCAGCTCGAGCACATCGGCGTCGTTGATCGAAAACTTGTTGCGATCCGACTCGGACACATCGACGGTCGAGGTCGAACGACCGGCTGCGCGGGTCTCCGAGAACACCATCTTGATCAGCTTGGAGCCCAGGTTGCGGCGGATCACCGAGGGCTTGCCCAGCGCAAGGGTCGGCTTGTGAACGTAGAACTCGTCCGGATTGACGGCACCCTGCACCACCGTCTCGCCCAGGCCATAGGAGGCGGTGATGAACACCACTTCGTTGAAGCCCGACTCGGTGTCCATCGTGAACATCACGCCCGAGGCGCCGATATCCGAGCGCACCATGCGCTGCACGCCGGCCGACAGGGCCACCTCGGCGTGGGTGAAGCCCTTATGGACACGGTAGGCGATGGCGCGGTCGTTGTAGAGCGACGCGAACACTTCCTTGATCGCGTGGAGGATGTTCTCGTAGCCGTGGATGTTCAGGAAGGATTCCTGCTGGCCGGCGAAGGAAGCATCCGGCAGATCCTCGGCGGTTGCCGAGGAGCGGACTGCGAAGCTACCCTCACCCTCACTCGTCAGTTTCTCGTAGGCGGCCTTGATCTCGGACTCGAGCCGCGGCGGAAACGGGGTGTCGACGATCCAGCCTCGGATCTCGGCACCGCACTTCGCGAGCGCATCGACATCGTCGACGTCGAGGCTCTCCAGCGCGGTCTGGATGCGGGCCGCGAGGCCTTCGTGCTCCAGGAATTCACGATAGGCCGCCGAAGTCGTGGCAAAGCCGCCGGGCACCCGAACACTGGCGGGCAGCTGGCTGATCATCTCGCCGAGCGACGCGTTCTTGCCGCCGACCTGCTCCACGTCGGACATGCGCAACTCTTCGAAGGGGATGACTAGACGAGTCATGGAAAGGGTCTTCCGTAAATGTTGTTGTAAAAGCAAAATAGCAATTCTACCGTTTGGCGCCCCTGGCGGCATCACGGGTTAACCCCCCAGACAGTGACCTGTTCCACCAGATGAGCCAATCCGACACCCGCACAGTCTTCTTCATCTCCGACGGCACCGGCATCACCGCCGAGACCTTCGGCCACAGCCTGCTGGCGCAATTCCCGGACATCCGCTTCCGCCAGGTCCGCGTCCCGTTCGTCGATAACCTCGACAAGGTCATCGACTGCGCGCGCGCGATCCGCGAGGCAACCGAGCGGGACGGAGTCCGCCCGATCGTGTTCAACACGCTGGTCACGACCGAGTCGGTGACGCTGCTGCGCGAGACCGGCGCGATGCTGATCGACCTGTTCGAGTCGTTCATCGGCCCGCTGGAGACCGAGCTCGGCCAACGTTCGACCCACGCCGTCGGTCGCTTCCGGGGCATGGCCGAGAGCCTCGAGTACAAGAGCCGGATCGAGGCGATCAACTTCACGCTGGCCCACGACGATGGTGTCTCGGACAGCGACCTTGAAGAATCCGACGTGATCCTCGTGGGCGTGTCCCGCTCGGGAAAGACGCCCACCAGCCTGTACCTGGCCATGCAGTTCGGGGTGAAGGCCGCCAACTATCCGCTCATTCCGGAGGACTTCGAACGCAACAAGCTCCCGGGTGACCTCCAGCGCTTCCGCAACAAGCTCTTCGGGCTGACCATCTCGCCCGAACGACTCGCCCAGATCCGTCAGGAGCGCCGGCCGAACTCACGGTACGCGTCGATGGACAACTGCCGCCAGGAGATCGAGGCCGCCCAGCGGATGATGCGCCGCGAAGGCATCAAGTGGCTGGATTCGACGGCCAAATCGATCGAGGAAATCTCGGCGACAATCCTCCACGAGGTCCGGCTCAACAAGCACGTTTACTGAGTGGGCCCCATCCGAGGCTACAATCCGCCTCCCGGCGGCCAACGGCCGCCCAGCCGTAGCAACCAGGTTCACCGATGAAACGATCCCGATTCGGCCGCCGCAGCGGCCTGTCCCGCGACGCCGAGCAACTTGTCTGGCTGGCCACCGGCCTGGCCGAATCCGGCAGCCGTCCGGAAGACCGCTACTGGGAGCGGCAGCTCGCCGAGATCGTCGACGGGCTCCTCGAGGCCGCTGACGAAGACATCTTCAACGAAGCGCTCGACCATCTGTTTCCGTCGAATTCCCGCGCCTACGACGAGTTGGCCGACTTCGTCGAGTCGCGCGCCGAAACCGCCTTTCGCAAGCAGGATGAACACGACGTCCTCCTGATCGCCGCGCCGGTGCTCGCCTGGTCTCGCTTCCGCATCCCGGCCACGGCCATGCCCAAGGCGGTGCTGTCCAACCTGCGCGTTCATCTTCAGGCCCACGTGCTGGCCGGCCATGTCCGCCTGTCGGTGGCCGACTACCTGTTCAGCCCGGACCAGTTGCCGGTGGGCTATTGCGCCACAGCGCGCCTGGCCGACGAGCTGGGCGCTGCGGCCCTCGATGACGAAGACGTCGCCATCGACACCGAAGGCATGCCGGAGACCAGCCAGTTCCTGTCCGACACGCGTTATCTGCTGGCGGCCGTTGCGGTGCCACGAGGCGCCCCGGTCTTCCGCTGGCAGGAGCCCGGCGGCAATCGCGAGCAGAGCCTCGACCAGTGGCGGGCCCAGGGTGGCGCCTGCCTGTCGCCCCTGCTGCCCGGCTGCGCGCTGGAAGTGGTGCTGCCCGAGACCTACTTCGCGGCCAGCCGGCAGGCCGACCGGGAGAGCCGGCCCTACTCGGTCAGCGCATCGGTCGCCTTCCTCGGCACCGCCCTCGAGACACCGGCGTCCGGACTGCGGGCGGTCATCGCCCCCTTCCACGACCGCAAGCTGGAGGAGTTCCGAATCGGCTTCACCCTCGGCAACCGCGCCGACGTGGTGCATGGCGTGGTCTGGCCGCTGCTGGGGGCGGAGGACGAGGACGGCGATGCGCTGACGCAGATCGAAGCCACCTTGCGCGAGGCGGGGGTAACGGACATCCTCGTGCTGGACCACGACTTCCCGCTCGAGTACTGCGACGACTGTGGTGCCCCGTATTACCCGTCGCCGGACGCCGAGGCCGTCCACGCCGAAATGCCCGAAGATCACGACGAGCACATTCCAAGACACCTTCATTAACAAATTCACGTGACCGGCTTCTCGACGGATTCGCCGTACCACTAAAGCTTTACTTCCAGGCGCCGACAAGGATCGCGGCCCTCGTGCCGCGCGAAACCCCGCGGAGCCGGGCCAGTCGCACCCTCCCGACAATCGGATTGGAGCTCGGAACATGATCCTTCGCCGCTTTGCACGCGTCCTCGGCGCCCTCGGGCTGACCCTCACCGTCGGCATCGGCACGGCCGCAGAGATCCGCATTGGCCAGGTGGCCCCCTACTCGGGCCCGCTGGCGCCAACCGGGAAGCATGTGGGCGCGGGTATCCGCCTCTACTTTGATCAGGTGAACGCCCGCGGCGGCGTGAATGGCCACACGCTGCGCCTCGTCACCCGTGACGACGCCTACAAGTCCGACGAGACGATCAAGCAGGTCGGCGAGCTCATCGCGGCCGAGAACCCGCTGGCCCTGTGCGGGCTGGTCGGCACCGGCAACGTCACCAAACTGCTGGAGAGCGGCGTGATCGACAAGGCCGGTGTCCCGGTCGTCGGTGCGCGCACGGGGGCGGCTCACCTGCGTCGTCCGGTGCCGCCGCTGCTGTTCCACACGCGTGCCAGCTATGGCAGCGAGGTCAGGGCGATGGTCCAGCAGATGCAATCGATGGGCATCTCCGATGTCGCCGTCTTCTACCAGGACGACGGTTTCGGCAAGGACGGCCTCGAGGCGGCCAGGACCGCGCTCGCTGCCGCCGGCATGAAGCTGGTCGTCACGGGTGCCTACCAGAAGAACACCACGGAGGTCGGCGATGCCGTCAAGGCCATCTCCGGGGCCATGCCGATGGGCGTGATCATGATCTCGAACACGGCCGCCAGCGCGGCCTTCATCAAGGCCTTCCGGCCGACCAACAGCGCCACGCAGTTGATGGCCCTGTCGGTCACGGACGGCCCTCAGGTCGCGGAACGCATCGGGACCAAGCTGGCCCGCGGTCTCGGCGTCTCGCAGGTGGTGCCGGACCCTGTCGGCGGCTCCAGCGCCCTGTCGCAGGAAGTGCGCAAGGCCTGGGCGGAGCATCCGCAGGACGGCGTCACGCTGAACCACACGGTGCTCGAGGGCTACCTGATGGCGAAGGTGCTCGTGGAAGGCATCCGGCGCGCCGGCAACGAGCCGACGCGCGCGCGGCTGGCCGCGTCGCTCAACGGATTACAGGGGTTCGACGCGGGCGGCTTCCGGGTCGGCTACACCAGCGACGACCATGACGGTGCGCACTACACCGAGCTGACGGTTCTCGATCGCAACGGTCGTCCGATCAAGTAGCTGGGCGCGCGTGCCGTGGCCGCCCTGGGGCGGCCACACGATCACTCGGTCAGCAGGAAGTTGCGGACCAGCGCGATCTGAGCCTCGTCGAGCAGCATGGGTGCATGCCCCACCTCGGCGATCTCGACCGTCCGGGCGCAGGGTCCGCGCCGGGTCATTTCCTGGAGGGTCTCGCGCTCGAGCAGGTCGGATTCCGCCCCGCGGATCACCATCGTGGGGCAGCGGATCGCGTCATACACCGGCCACAGCGACACGTCCTCGACCAGTGGATTCTTGCGGAACGGCTCCCCGATGCCGGGATCGTAGGCCATCGCATAGCCACCGCCATCGACCCTGGTGACGGCGTTCTCGGTCAGGTGACGCCACTGGCTGTCAGAGAGATTGCCAAAGGGCGCGCACACCTCGCGCAGATAGGCCTCGGCTGCCTCGATGTCCGGGAAGCCCGGCGCGGTACCCACGTACTGGCCGATTCGCTGCACGGACGACGCCGTCACGACCGGCCCGACATCGTTGAGCACCAGGCGGTGAATGGGGTTGCCCGGCTGGCTTGCGATCAGCATGCCGATCAGGCCGCCCATCGAGGTGCCCACCCAATGCACCGACTCCACGTCGAGCCGGGCGATCAGCGTGATCATGTCCGACACGTAGAGCGGCAAGGCGTAGTCGTCCTTGACCGCCAGCCACTCGCTGCGCCCGCGGCCGGCGACGTCCGGGCAGACGACCCGATAGTCGCGGCACAGGACCGACGCCAGCGTGTCGAAATCGCGTCCGTTCCGCGTCAAGCCGTGGGCGCAGATCAGCACGCGCGGATTGACGGGATCGCCCCACTCGCGATAAGCCATCCGGTGCAGGCCGTGTGGCCCCATGCACTGTACTGTTCGTTCTCGCATCGTTACGTCCACGTCCAACCGACGGCCCGCAGTCTCGGCGCCGAGAATGCGGTCCAGCAAGGTCGACAAGCTCATTTCCTTCTCTCCCCCTAGCCTCATATTGTCTTTTTCGGGAAGTGTAGCCTGCAACCGCCTCCACACCGCAACTGGCGCACCGGCGCGGTTCGGCGAGGCACCGCTGACGCCGGCCCGAGCGAAGCCGGGCAAACCGGCGCCGGGCCCCGATCCGGGCCCCGAACGCTAGCGTCCCTGCCAGTAGCGCTCGCGGGACGCCCGTTCGGCCGACACGTGCATGCCCTCCCGGTCGAAGCGCGCGTGTATCGCGCCCTGGCTGTCCGTCCGGTAGGCGCGCGCGCCCGCTTCCGCCCAGCGCGACCACACTTGGGGATGGGGATGCCCGAAGCGGGACCGGTAGCCCACCGGGAAGACCACGACACGTGCGCGCAGCGCATCCACGAATGCGGGACTGGAGGACGAGCGGCTGCCGTGGTGAGGCGCCACGACCAGATCGACCGTGGGCAGGTCACCGCGCGCCACCAGCCAGGCTTCGGCGGAGGCCTCGATGTCCGCCGTCAGCAGCGTGCGTCCGCCAGCTCCGCTGATCAGCAGGCTGCACGAACGGTCGTTGCGCGACCACCCGGCCGCCGACGTCTCCCCCGCCGGAGGACTCAGCCAGAGAAAGCTCACGCCATCCCAATGCCAGCCGTCGCCGGCCCGGCAGGCCGCATGCTGACCGGACAGCGTGGCCTCGCCGGCGGCGGGTGGCTGGTCGACCCTGCGCCTCACCGCAATGCCGGCGGCCACGCTCTGCGCGCCGCCGACATGGTCAGTATCCGGGTGGCTGGATACCAGAAGATCCAGGCTGTCGACGCCCGCGGCGCGCAGGTAGGGCACGACCACCGAGGCACCCGCATCGCCTTCAGGCCAGCGCGGCCCGCTGTCGAACAGCAGCTCGTGCGCGGACGTACGAACGTGCACCGAGAGCCCCTGCCCCACGTCGAGGATGACCACTTCGTAGCTACCCACTGCGGGACGCGGCGCCTGATAGGCCAGGACCGGCACCAGCGCCGCGAGGGCAAGGGAGCGGGCGGGGGTTCCCCTGGGCAAGACACCCCACAGACAGGCGAGCACCGCGGGCAACAGCAAGGCGTTCGGGGGCGCAGCCTGCCGCCAGGCCACGGGTCCGATTGCCTCGAGAAATTCGAGCAGCCCCATGAGGGTGGCGAAGATGCGCTCCGCGAGAATGGGCAGCACGTCGAACGGGAGCAAAAGGGCCAGCAGCGACAAGGGCAGCACGATCAGGCCGACCACCGGTACGGCGATCAGGTTGGCGATCGGAGAAACCAGTGACACCTGCTGGAAGAAGAGCAACAGGGCCGGCACCATGGCGACACCGATCAGCCACTGTGCGCGCAGGGCCTGCCACAGCCGTGCCGGGTATCCTCCGGGCGCTGGCCGGGCAAGGCCGACGAGCAGCAAGACCCCGACGGCTAGGAAGGACAGCCAGAAGCCCGGCGCCAGAACAGCCCACGGATCGGTCACCACCGTGACGCCAAGGGCCAGTGCCAGCATGCGGGACGCGCGCAAGCGTTGGTCCCCCAGAAGGCAGACGCCCAGCACCGTCAGCATCACGACGCTGCGCTGCACGGGGATGCCAAAGCCAGACAGCAGGGCATAGGCCCACGCCGCCAGCAAGGCGATCGGCATGGCGGCCTTGCGCGACGGCCAGCGCGTGGCGAGGCCCAGTCGCCCCCACAACCAGGCCGCCAGTGCAGCGGCGAGTCCACCGACCAGCGTCACATGAAGGCCCGAGACCACGGCCAGGTGGACAATCCCCAGGTCACGGAATCGCGCCCACTGGGCCTGGCTGATGGCGGACTGCTCGCCCAGCGCCAGGGCCAGGGGAATCCCCTTCCAGCGCCGCTCGCCGAGGGCGCCGGACAGCCGGGTCGCAATGCCCTGCCGCAGCTGTTCAAGCCGGATGCCCGGTGCGTCGCCGGCGGGCGCCAGCGCCGCCGGCGGTGGCTTGGCGCGCACATAGCCCTGGGCGCGAACGCCCGCTTCGAGAAATCGGACTTCGCCGTCGCGCAGTTGCGGGTTCAACCTGCCGTGGGGTCGCTTGAGCCGGACCGTCAGCGTCCATCGCTGTCCGGCTGCCAGCGCGGGCCTGCCCGGCCCCGAGTCGTCGGGCTGGGCGTACCAGCGCAAGGCAACGCGTTGGGGAACGCCCGGAGGTGGGGAATCGAGGGCGAAATCGAAGGCCACGGAGCGGTCATTGCCGACCGGCATCGACGCAATCGTTCCGCTCACCCGGAGGTCCTGCCCCTCCAGCGCGGGCGCCAGTTCGTCGGCGAGGCGCCAGTGCGCCAGCGTGAAGGCCCAGCCGTAGCCGACGGCGCCGGCCAGCAGCAATGGCCAGATCTGAGAGAGCACCCGGCATGCCGAAGGCCTGCGGCTGGCGGCCAGCGCGAGCGCGGCAACGACCGCAGCGCCCCACAGCGGCCCCCATCCGAGGATCGACGTGCGCTGCTGCAGCAGCAGCACGCCGCAAACGAATCCCATTACATTGGCATACATGCGGCCATTAGACCGCATGTGGCAGGCGCCCGGCCAACCCGATCACTGCACCGATCCGGCAGAGCCCCTAGAATCCCCCTCGCGACCCGTGCTGACCCAGGCCCTTCGCGGGCTCGCCCGCCCGAGGCGCCACCGCCCCACCACTCGCCACCGGGAGTCCGGCCCTTGAGACGCACGATCCGGCGCTATCTGCCCGATCCCTCCACCATCCGAGAGAACCGCTGGATGCGCCCCTTCGCGGGGACACTGCTACATCCGCGGCTCTGGCACCTGAACCGCCACTCGGCCGCGGGCGCCGTCGCCGTCGGCCTCTTCTGCGGCCTCGTGCCAGGGCCCTTCCAGATGCCGAGCGCCGCGCTCGCGTGCGTGGTCTTCCGCGTCAACCTGCCCCTCGCCCTGTTCACCACGCTGTACACGAACCCCTTCACCATCGTGCCCCTCTACCTGGCGGCATTTCAGATCGGCGAGTGGATCCTGGGTACAGGCCACGCCTTCACGCCGCCCCCCGAGTGGGGCGCAGCGCCCTTCGGCGAGTGGGTACGACAAGGGGTCGACTGGTTGATCGGCCTCGGCGAACCGCTCGCCCTCGGCCTCGTCCTGTTGGCCACGGCGCTGGCCCTGCTGGGCTTCGTCGGCGTCAAGCTGGCGTGGCGCGCCCACCTGGTGCGCGCCCTCGCACGGCGACGCGAGCGCGCTCAGACACGGAATCGCGCCACCTGATCCTGCAACGCGACCGCCACATCCTGCAGGCGGCGGGCAGTCACCGCGGTGGACTTCACCGAGGCGTTGTTCTCCTCGGCCATCCGCGCGATCTCCTCGACGTTGCGCGCGATGTCGGTACTGACGCTGCCCTGCTCCTGCAGGGCGAGGTTGATGTCCCGCACCGAAGCCACGACCTGTCCGGCGCTGTCACTGATCTGCGACATGGCGTTGCCAGACTGGCCGCTCAACTCCACCCCTTCACGCACCCGCTCAACACCGCGCGACATGGTCTCGACGGCCTCTTCGGTCCCCTTCTGGATCGCACTGACCATGCCGGTGATCTCGCCGGTGGCGCTCGCCGTGCGCTCGGCCAGCTTGCGCACCTCGTCGGCCACCACGGCGAAGCCACGGCCGCTCTCGCCCGCGCGGGCGGCTTCGATGGCCGCATTGAGCGCCAACAGGTTGGTCTGGTCGGCGATCTCGCGGATGGTGTTGACGATGTTGCTGATCTCGCTCGACTGGGCGCCGAGCCTCTCGATGACCTCGGCGGACCGGCCGACCACGTCGGCGATGCGCTCCATCTCGCCCACCGTGCGCCGCGCCAGCTCGCCCCCCTCGTCGGACAGGCGGCCGGAGGTTTCGGAACGGGTCGCCGCATCGGCCGCGTGGCGGGAGATCTCCCCAATGCTCACGGTCATCTGCTGGATCGCAGCGGCCATGCTCGTGGCCGCCTCGCTCTGGCTTTCCGAGCTGTCCGAGATGGCCGCGCTGGCGCCGGTCAGGTGCTGGGCGGCCTCGGTGAGTTCGGCCGCGCGCTGCTTGATCTCGCGCACCAGTCCGCCGAGGCTCTCGGTCATTGCGTTGAACTGCCGCGCGACCTCGCCGAGTTCGTCCTGCGCATCCAGCTCGACCCGCGTGGTGTAGTCGCCCTGCGCCAGCTGGCGCGCCGCGGCCGTCATCTGGTGGACCGAGGACACGATGGCAAAGTACATGCCGAGCATGATGTAGCCCAGGAAGGCGAGCATGGCGGTGGCGACGCCGACTTCGACCAGTCGGACCTGCTTCAGGCGACTCATCCGCGCCTCGAGCAGCTGGCTGACGGTCGGCACAAAGGTGGTGTCAAGATGCTTCAGCACCACATCGATGGCACCGGTTCCGGCGGCGAAGAATTCGGCCGGCGCAATCGAGAATCGGGCATCGACGATCTGTTCTGTGGCGGTCTTGCGGAAGCCGCCGATGGCCGCGGCGATCTCGTCGCGGGCGATCCGCAGCGATTCGACCTGCGCGCTGTGGCTGGCCGCCCGCTGCACCCGGTCGTCGAGGGCGCTCGCCGTCACCCCAAGCTCGGCCAGTTGCGCCACGAGGGCATCGTGGTCCGCCGCACTGACAACGCCCTTCGCGACGATCCCTGTCCCCTTGCCCCTCAGCCGACCGAGTCGCTCGGTCGCTTCGGGAATGCTTCGCAGCATCGGTTCGATCAGGTTGTAGGAGGCGGCCTCGGGGTCGAGCGACAGATTGGCGGCGTCCCCCAGGTCGAGGATCAGGGACAGCATGCCTTCGACCATCACCGTGTGGGTGCGGAAGTTTTCAGCCTGCCCCAGCGAGCGCCCCCGGTCTCTAAGGGCCGCCCACTGCCCCTTGAGGCCCTGCCACTTCGTATCCAGTCCCAAGCCTGCGGCAGGGCCGGCCAGCGTCGCATCGAAGTCGGCCACCGCCGCCTCAAGCGCCCGGGCCTTGTCGTCCACCTTGGGCGCGAGCTGGCTGCTGCCACCGAGGAGACCCGCGGTGAGGCCACGGTGCTGCTGCATCAGCGTCAATACGCGAATGGCCGCCGGATAGCTCGCGATGCCCCGCTGCTCCTGCGCCGTGAATTGGATCTGGTTGCTGAGCTGGATGAACAGCTGACCAACCATGACGAGCCCGACGGCGGACGCCAGGGCGAGAACAGTCATGAACTTGGCGCGATAGCCAAGCCGATTGAGTATGGCGATGGCCGGAGAAAAGAGGCGCTTCACTGCAATCTCCCGTCGCGAGTGAGTAGGTTGGAGCCCGCTCGAACGGTTGATTGGCGACAAACTTTATCGATTGCCGATGTGCGGCATCCCGCGTATTTCCTTTGTATTACGTGGATTTACGGAACCCTGCGGGCTCACACCAGACGGCCGTCCTCGAGGCGGAGCGTACGCGCCGCGCGCCCGGCCAGCTCGACGTCGTGAGTCACGATGACAAAGCTCGTATTGAGCCGTTCATTGAGGGAGAGCATGAGGTCGAAGACCCCCTCGGCGGTGCGTCGGTCCAGGTTGCCAGTCGGTTCGTCGGCGAGCACGCAGGCCGGCTCCGTCACCAGCGCCCGGGCAATCGCGGCCCGCTGGCGCTCGCCACCGGAGAGCTCCCCCGGATGGTGATCGAGCCGATGCGACAGACCCACCTGCCCCAGCATCGCCGCCGCCCGTTCATCGGCCTCTGCCCGTGGCATCCGCCGGATGTACAAAGGCATCGCCACGTTCTCGAGCGCGGTGAATTCCGGCAACAGATGATGGAACTGGTAGACGAAGCCCAGCGCCGCATTGCGCAGGCGGCCGCGGCGCGCCTCGGAGAGGCGCCCAAGATCGTGGCCCTGCAGGCGCACGGCACCGGCCGATGGCACGTCCAGCCCGCCGAGCAGGTGCAGCAGCGTGCTCTTGCCGCTGCCGGACACCCCGACGATCGCCAGTCGCTCGCCGGGCGCGACCTGCAGACTCACCCCGCGCAGGACTTCGACCGCATCGGAGCCCTCGCGGAAACGCTTGACCAGCCCCTCGCAGGCCAGCACCGCAGCCGACTCACTCATAGCGCAGGGCCTCCGCCGGATTGACCCGGGACGCGCGCCAGCTGGGATAGATCGCCGCCAGCAGGGTCAGCGCGAAGGACACCGAGACGATGGTCCACACATCGCTCGCCAGCACGGTCGAAGGCATCTCGGTGATGTAGTAGACCTCCTTGTTCCACAGCGTCGTCCCCAGCACGTTCTCGAGGGCCGGGATGACGACGTCGAGGTGGGTCGCCAGCGCGATGCCACCGGCCGTCCCGACCAGCAGGCCGACGAGGCCGATGATGGTGCCCTGAAGGATGAAGATGGCCATGATCGAGCCCGGTGAAGCACCCAGGGTGCGCAGGATCGCAATGTCGGCGTACTTTTCCTGCACCGCCATGACCAGCGTAGAAACGATGTTGAAGGCGGCCACGGCAACGATCAGGAACAGGATGATCGCCATCATCTTCTTCTCCAGCGCCACGGCTCGGAAGAAGTTGGCGTGGCTCATGGTCCAGTCGCGGATCGCAACCCGCCCCCGGAACTCGCCCGCCAGCTCGCGCGCGACCCGTGGCGCGTCGAAGAGGTCGGCCACCTTGAGGCGCACGCCCGAGACATCCTCACCCATGCGGTAGAGCACCTGTGCATCGGCCATGTGGATCAGCGCCAGCCCCGAGTCGAACTCGTACATGCCCGCCTCGAAGATCCCCACCACCCGGAACTGCTTCAGGCGCGGCAGCACGGCCGCCGGCGTGACCATGCCCTGGGGGGCGATCAGCGTGACCTTCTCCCCCACCTGGGCGCGCAAGGCGTGCGCCAGCTCGAGGCCGAGAACGATGCCGAACTCGCCGGGCTGGAGGTCGTCCAGCCGGCCCAGCTTCATGTAGCGGGCGAAGTCGGCCACCCGCTCTTCGTCGGCCGGCAGGATGCCGCGCACCAGGGTGCCGCGCACCGCGTCATCGAGCGACAGCATGCCCTGGGCCTGCACGTAGGGCGCCGCCGCAAGCACTTCCGGATTGGCGCGGACCACCTCCGCCACCTGCTGCCAGTCGGACAGGTCACTGCCGAATCCCATCACCTCGGCGTGGGAGGCCACCCCGAGGATGCGGCTGCGCAATTCATCCTGGAAGCCGTTCATGACGGACAACACGGTGATCAGCGCCGCCACGCCCAGCGCGATGCCAAGCATGGAGACCATCGAAATGAAGGAGATGAAGCGGTTGCGACCCTGCGCCCGCTTGCGCGAGCGTGTGTAGCGCAGACCGACCAGCCATTCGTAGCGCATGGGAAGGTGCGACCCGGGTGCCGGAGCAAAGGCCGCTATTGTGCCTCAAGCGGCTGGCGAACCCCTGTGGAGTGCGCGCTTCACGCGGCCGCCGTCCCGCCAGCCGGCGGCGCGAGGCCGATAGGCACCGTGATAGCATCGGAGCCCTTCCGGAACCCCAGCCGATGCGACTCCAGCTCTTCTTTCCCGGCCTGCTCTGGCCCGGCCTGCAGACCCAGGCCCCCTGCGAGGGGCTCAAGGCGCCCGCGCTCGAACGCCTGCTCGGACTGGCCAGCCCAACCCTCGCGCCGGGCGCCAATGCCGGGGCGAGCCTCACCCGCCTGTTTGGCCTCGACGAGGCCACCGCGCCCGCGGCCTTGCGCTACCTCGGGCAAACCGGCGAGCGGGCGCCAGCCAATCGCCTGTGCGCCGATCCGGTCGGCCTGCGCTTCACGCGGGACCACCTGCTGCTGGTCGACGGCGAATCGCTCGAGATCACTGCCGATGAAGCCGTGCAGCTGGTGGCCGGCCTGAACGAGACCTTTCCGGACATCGGCCACTTCACGCTCGGCGACGCGACCTGTTGGTATCTCGATGTCGACACGCCCCCCAGGGCGCACTTCACGCCCCTCGCCGACGTGATCGGCCGACCGGTGCCGATGTTCATGCCCGAGGGCGAAGACGCCCGACACTGGCACCGCCTCATCAATGAAACCCAGGTGTGGCTCCACGCCCATCCGGTCAATCAGGCACGCGAGGTGGAGGGGCGGCAGACCATCAACAGCCTCTGGCCCTGGGGGCATGGCCTGCCGCTGGCTGCGGCCACCGCGCCCGCGGCTCGAATCGTGGGCGATGCCCCCCTCCTCGACGGCCTGGCGGCCGCGGCCGGACTGACGACCGAAGCCACGACGGCGGAAGACGTGCTGGCCAGCGGCCGCGATGCGCTGGTGTGCGACGACCGCGCCGGCCACGCCACCCGCCAGCTTGACCTGCTCGGCTGGCAAGGCGCCATGGCCCACCTGGACGCTCACTGGATCGCCCCTGCCCTGGTCGCCCTGAAGGCAGGGCGGCTCACAGGCATCGACCTGCTCGCGCCCGGCGACCGGGCAACCCTTGCCCTGCGCCTCGATCGCCCCCGCCTGTGGCCCTTCTGGAAGCGGCCTCGCCCCCTGATCGACCTGATCCGACAACAGACCCCATGACCCGCATCCAACGTCGCCCCGCGCCGCCGGCCCGCGTCCAGAACCTGATCGACTGCGGTGTCGACCCGCTCCTCGCACGCATCTTCTGCGCGCGCGGCGTATCGGCCCGCGCCGACCTCGACTACGGCCTGCGCGGACTCCTGCCTCCCGATCGCCTGAAGGGTGCCGCCGAGGCGGCCAGCCTGCTCGCCGACGCCATCGAAGCCGAAGCGCGCCTGCTGATCGTCGCCGACTACGATTGCGACGGCGCCACCGCGTGCGCCGTCGGCCTGCGCGCACTCCGGGCTTTCGGAGCCCAGGTGGCCTACCTGGTGCCGAACCGCTTCGAGTACGGTTACGGCCTCACGCCGGCCATCGTCGAGCTGGCAGCCGGCCTCGAGCCGGAGGTGCTGATCACCGTCGACAATGGCATCGCGAGCGTGGAAGGCGTCGCCGCAGCCCGTGAAGCCGGCATCGCCACGGTCATCACCGACCACCACCTGCCCGGCGACGAACTGCCTGACGCCGACGTGATCGTGAACCCCAACCAGCCCGGCTGCACCTTCCCCAGCAAGGCGATCGCGGGCGTGGGCGTGATGTTCTACGTGATGCTCGCCCTGCGGGCCGAGTTGCGCACCCGCGGCGCCTTTGCCGATCGACCCGAGCCCAACCTGGGCGAACTCCTCGATCTGGTGGCGCTGGGCACGGTGGCCGACGTGGTCAGCCTGGATCGGAACAATCGCATCCTGGTCTCCCAGGGGCTGCAGCGCATGCGCGCCGGACGCGTCCAGCCCGGCATCCGCGCCCTGTTTTCTGTTGCGGGCCGCGAACCCGAGCGAGCCACGACCTTCGACATGGGATTCGCCCTTGGCCCGCGTCTCAATGCCGCCGGTCGGCTGGCCGACATGTCGCTCGGCATCGAGTGCCTCGCCACCGACGACATGGCCCGCGCACTGAACATCGCCCGCGAGCTCGACGGCCTCAACCGCGAGCGACGGGCCATCGAAGCCGACATGCAAGCCGAAGCCCTGCTCGCCATCGAGTCGCTCGAGGCCGGCACCCGCGCCACGCTGTCACTCTTCGAGCCCGAGTGGCACCAGGGCGTGATCGGCATCCTTGCCGGCCGCATCAAGGAGCGCTGGCACCGGCCGACGATCGCCTTCGCGCGGGGCAACGAGGGCGAGCTGAAGGGCTCGGGCCGATCAATCGAAGGCATTCACCTGCGGGACGCACTGGACCTTGTCACCAAACGGGAGCCCGGGCTGATCCTGCGCTTTGGCGGGCACGCGATGGCCGCCGGCCTGACCATCGCCGAGGCCGACCTGGCGCGGTTCTCGGCCGCGTTCGAGGCCGTCGTACGCGACTGGGTGGGCGAAACGCCGCCGGAACGCTGCATCGACAGCGACGGGCCCCTGGACCCCGGCTATATGACCCTTGCCTCGGCCCAGCGGCTCGAGGGCGAGATCTGGGGCCAAGGCTTTCCTGGCCCCGTGTTCGACGACGTGTTCGAAGTGGAAAACCAGCGCCTGCTGAAGGACCGCCACCTGAAGCTGGCCCTGCGCAAGGGCAACGCCCGCTTCGATGCCATCCGCTTCAACCATGCCGATACGGCGCCACGGTCGATCCGGGCCGCCTATCGGCTGTCGGTAAACGAATTCAACGGGCGCAGCTCGGTCCAGCTGATGATCGACTACTTCGAGCCGGCCTGAGCCGGGCGATAGCCTTCAGCGAACGGCATCGGGGGCCAGCCGCAGTGCCGGGGCACCGAGCGTACCCGACACCACCACCGGCAGCGACACCCGCCGCTCACCCGCAGCAAGGGTGGTGGTGAGCCGCCCGGCCAGCGCGTCGTCCCGCTTGATCAGCAAGCCCCCGCCCACGTGCAGGTTGCCGGCGACAAAGCGGCGAATCGACGCCTTGACGTCCCTGTCCTTCATGTTCATGCGCAGGTCGACCCGCATGGAATCGAAGCGCGTCGCCCCGCCCTGCACCAGCCCCGTGCCCCGCTCGCGCATGATCGCGCCCACATCGAGCCCACCGAAGCGGCCGTGGTCGATCTCGACCTCGCCTGCCAGCTCGGCGCCGTCGGACAGGCCCGCAAACGTCGGCGCCTCGGATTTCAGTTTGACCGTGCCGGACATGCCGCCTTCCAGGTCGCCCGCATTGCGAATCGCGGGGATCAACCGCTCGAGGCGCACGCCCTCGAGCAGGAAGTCTCCCGCCATCGTGACCGGCGCCTGCGCCCAGTTGAAATCCATGCTGCCGCCGTAGCGGCCGCCGTGCATGGCGCCGCCCAGGGACACGACCTGCAGGCCCTCGTCGTAGAGCAAGCCCTCGAACTGGAGCGACTCCAGCTTCAACCCATCCAGGAACGGCGGCGCCCAGTCGTTGGCTGTGCCGGTCAGCTCGATCGGAAACGACAATGGCATGGGCAGGCGGTACTCGATGCCTCGATTGTCCGCCCGCAGCACCAGACGCTGCAGGGCTCCATACTCCACCTCACCGTGTCCGGACAGGGTCATGGCATGGCCCTCGGTAAAGCGCACGGTAAGGCCCTCGACCACGAACCGGAGGAGGGACACGGTGGAAAAATCCGCCCGGTTGAAGAGCTCTGCCACCTCGGTCGGCTTGCCGGAGACGCCCTGCACCCGCGCACCGATGGCCAGCGTGCCCTTGCGCCACAGCGCGTACCAGTCCGGCTTGACCTCGATCATGTCGATCGACGTGCCCGCCGCGCCCATCGTCACCGATTCGAGCGACAGCGCCGGCCCGTCGTTCCAGGCCGGCCCCAGGCTGCCGATGGCCACGTCGGCGCCCATCACGGTCCGCAGCCGGCCCTCGATGCCGTCGCGGAACCACTCCGGCGCGTTCCACAGGAGCACAAGGAACAGCCCGATCACGCCCGCCACCACCAGCGCCACGGCACCACGGAACATCCGTGTCACGTGGAACCGCAGCCGATCCAGCAACAGGGTCAGCCGGGGCGGCTCCTTGACCTCGCGCACCAGACCCTCGGTGCTGGCGTCGGCGTAGGCCGCCGTGATGGCCTCGTCGATATCGAGCTCGGGCTCGAGCCGCCCGTCCTTAGATGAATAACGCTCCGGCGGCAGGTCGGCCGGCGCGACATCTTCCGGCAGTTCGGTATCGGGCGGCCGGGCCGGTGTCGGCCGGTTCGCCAGCACGAAACCCGGTGGCAGCGACACGTGGGGATCCGCCGGCATCTCGGTCGGCGGTTCGTCAGGCTGCACCATCTCCTCGACGGCCGGGAGTTCTTCCTCCAGGTCCGTCACCGCGTCGTCCCGGTCGACCGCCAGTCCGTCGCGCAGCAACTCCATCAGCGCATCCTCGACCTCGAGCGATTCGCCGAAACGGCGCTTCATCTCGCCAACGGCCAGCTGCCCATCGAGCAACAGCAAGGCCGCCCGCGCGCGATTGGAAGCAACACGCCGGGGCTGCCGCGCGGCGGCCTCGCCCTCGTCAGTGCGTACCAGAACGGAGTCATCCGTGAAGAGCGCCATCCCCAATCACCGCCAAGAAGTCACGAGCGCATTGTCGCTCAAAATTCGCCCTTTGGTTTGTTGACCGATCCAGAAACGCTACCTATAATGCGCGCTTCTTTGATCCCCGATAGCTCAGTCGGTAGAGCGACGGACTGTTAATCCGCAGGTCCCTGGTTCGAGCCCAGGTCGGGGAGCCAAGATACCGCAAGAGGCCCAGCCAGATGGTTGGGCTTTTTTGCGTTCACGGCCCGGGGATCGCTAACCGGACCCCTGAAGCATCCCCTTCTGCAGCAACCGCCATCGTGCCCCGCCGACTGACCCATCGAGGTCGGTCACACCATGCTAACGGCTTGTCTACGGCAGGACCTGAGGGAGATCAATACATGGGCATCCCGGCGTGGGGTAGCGGGCGATGGTCGGCAAGGGGTTCGGTTGGGGTTCGGTATTGGGGGAGCAGATGGAGGGGCAAGCTGGAGCGAGAGAGTCGCGATGGGCCACCCTGCCAGGCCCTACCCACCATGCATAGCGAGCAAT
>JBNLCM010000012.1:0-38929 GCA_050303815.1 Rhodocyclaceae bacterium | reverse complement strand
AACCGCTGGCTGCAGCTCGAATGGTCGCCGACACCGGCGCTGCTCGACCTGATCGAAGCCGCCCACGGCCTGTTCGACGCCTGGATCGAGCAGCTGGCCAGTGGCGGCGGCGTCTCTCGCGACGCCCGAGCCATCCTGGCCGAGGCGCAACGCCTGCGCGAATGCGATCAGCCGATCGAGGAGAGCGCCCTCGGACAGGCGCCCGCCGAACCGGAGCCAGCCCCGGCAACCGCACCCGAGCCGGCCGACGAACCCGAGTCGCTTGACCTCTCCGCGGGTCAAGCCGAGGCGGCCGAGGACGATGCCATCACGCTCACGGCCGAGGAGCCGGAGAGCGAGTTGCCGACCCTCGACGAGCTGGCGCCGGTCATGCAGGAAGACGAGGATCTCGACGCGCTCGAGCTCGACCTTCCCGAGGTGACGGAGGTGCAGGACCGCCTGCCCAGCCTCACCGAGATGGTGCCCGACCTGCCCGTTGCCGGCGATCTGGACCTGACGCTGGACGACGATTCGGTGGCGCCCGCGCCGGAAGATGGCCGCCTCGACGAGGATCTCATCGAGCTCGACCGTCCGGAGCTGCCCGACGATCTCGTGGCCCCCGCCATCGGCGTCGCCCCCGATACGGCGACGACGGGCGACGACGAGGACGACCTCGATACCCTGCGGGAGACCTCCCTCGAGTTCGGTGATCTAGAACCCGCCGAGGAAGACGAGGCGCCCCAAGCCGAGATGATCGAGCCACTGGGCGACTTCCTGCCCGAGGAGACCTCGCTGGAGGCGCTTGAGTCGCTCGACGGCGACGAGGGGATGCCTGATATCGGCCTGGACGCTCCGGAAACACCCGCAGAGCCCGATCTGACAATCGACGACACGGCGTTCGACCTGGAGATCGAAGCGTCGGACAGCGCCCTGCCGATCGAGACGGGCGCGGTGGACGACATCGACTTCGGCGACCTGGAATCCCTCGACGTGGAGGCCGACAGCGAGCCCCAGCCCGAAGTGGACCGGAACGCCGAATCGACAGCCGCAGCCCGCGACGACGGCGACGCCGCCATCGGGGAACGCGACGAGTTCGACCTGGAGATCGAGGCGCAGGAGATCACCGCGCAGGACGTGGTGGACCTGGAACCGCTCGACGAGATCGACGCGGTGGAGGCGCTCGACCTGGATGCCGACGCCCTGGCCGAAGCGACCGATGCGCCCCCCGAGTCGTTGGACGCGCTGCCCGACGAAGCCGCCGCCGCCGATGAATGGCTTGCAGAAGCGACCGTCGCGGACGAAGGCGTGGCCACCGACGATCTGTCCGAGCTCGCCGACGCGACCGAATCCGTGGCCTCGCTCGAGGACGACGACGACCTTGCCCTCGACCTCGACGCACTCGAACCGGGCTCGCTCGATGCGCTCGAGCAGGAAGAGGCCGCGCACGACGCTCAGGACCTCGCCGACGACATCGACGACGATTCCGACCCGGACCAGGTCCGGCTCGGCGACCGGGTCATCTCGCGCCCCCTGTTCGATCTGTACCTGGCCGAGGCGCGGCAGCATCTGACGACGCTCAAACGCGAGATCGGCCATCTGGCCAACAATCCCGTGTTGCTGCCGCCCGACGGCTCGATCCGCGCCGCCCATACGCTGGCGGGCATCTCGGGAACGGCCCACGTACCGGCCATCCAGGACCTCGCCAAAGCCTTCGAACATGCCCAGGCGCGCTTCCACGACTCGGGCCGCTGCCCGAGCGCGGAACAGACCG
Organism: Rhodocyclaceae bacterium; assembly: GCA_050303815.1. GTDB lineage: Bacteria > Pseudomonadota > Gammaproteobacteria > Burkholderiales > Rhodocyclaceae > Cognatazoarcus. Next base: position 37,179 of record JBNLCM010000012.1, on the reverse strand, counting down.
CCCTGTTCGGCAGTACGACCGAAACGCTGGAGGCCATGCTGGCCGAGGTCGCCCGACTCTCGCTGCCCCTGGCGGTCCCGGAGCTGATCGAGCAACTCGACGCCATGTTGCGGTTGGATGCGCCGGAGCTCGCGCCCATCGAACCCGCCCCCGAAGCGCCCGCCCCAGCGCCCGCAGCAAGCCCGAAGGCCGAAGCCGACGAGGAAGCCGGTCCGCAGCTGACCGACGAATTCGACGAGCAGTTGCTGCCCATCTTCCTCGAAGAAGCGGCCGACCTCCTGTCGCAGCTGCAATCCAACCTGGGTGAATGGCGCGAGGATCCCAAGGCCGCCGCACAGGTGCCGGCCCTGGCCCGCCTGCTGCATACCCTGAAGGGCAGCGCCCGGATGGCGGGCGCCATGAGCCTGGGCGAGTACGTGCATGGGCTCGAGACGCGACTGGAAGATGCCGCGGACACGCCGGAGGCCCTGATCGACGAACTCGAGGCCGGCCTCGATTCGGTCAGTGTCAGCCTCGACCGGATTGCCGCCGGACCGGATGCCGAATCCGCCGCGACCAGCGCGGACGCCCCGGGCACCGACGATGGCATCGCCCCGCCGCCGGATGCGGCAACGGCCGAGCCGGCCGTCGCAGCCATGCTGGCCGAGACCGAACCGACGGTCGCCGCCAACCTTCGGGTTCGCGCCGACCTGGTGGACAAGTTCGTGAACGAAGCCGGCGAGATCGGCATTGCGCGGACGCGAATCGATGGCGAACTGCGTACCCTTCGCCGCTCCCTGCTCGACCTGACTGAGAACGTGATCCGGCTCCGCAACCAGCTGCGCGAGATCGAGATCCAGGCCGAAACGCAGCTGCAGTCCCGAATCGCGCTGTCAGGTGGCGAGGACGCCGACTTCGACCCGCTCGAGCTGGACCGCTTCACCCGCCTGCAGGAACTGACGCGGATGATGGCGGAGAGTGTGAACGACGTGACCACCGTCCAGCACAACCTGCTCAAGAACCTCGACGGCGCCGAGGCGGCACTCAGTTCGCAGGCGCGCCTCAACCGCGACCTGCAACAGGCCCTGATGCGGGTTCGCATGGTGCCGTTCAACAGTGTCGCGGATCGCCTCCACCGCGTGGTCCGGCAAAGCGCCAAGGACATGGGCAAGCGGGTCACGCTGGACATCCGGGCCGGCGATACCGAGATCGACCGGGGTGTTCTGGAGCGAATGACCGCGCCCCTCGAGCACCTGCTTCGCAACTCCATTGCCCACGGCATCGAGTCGCCCGAAACCCGGGCCCAGGCGGGCAAAGCCGAGATCGGCCTGATCACCCTCTCGCTGGCCCAGGAAGGCAATGAAATAGCGATCGAGCTGTCCGATGACGGCGCCGGCCTCGACTTCGACCGGATTCGCCAGCGGGCACTCGACAACCAGTTGGTAAACCCGAACGAGCCGCTCGACGAGAAGCAGCTCACCGGGCTGATCTTCATGCCCGGCTTCTCCACTGCCGAGAGTCTCTCGACCACATCGGGTCGCGGCGTCGGCATGGACGTGGTGAAGAGCGAGACGGCTGCGGTTGGCGGCCGGATCGACGTCGAGAGCCATCGCGGCAGCGGCGCCAGCTTCCGCATCCTGCTGCCGGTGAACCTCGCGGTGACCCAGGCCCTGCTCGTGCGCGCCGGTCATCGCACATTCGCGATTCCCTCGACCATGGTCGCCCAGGTGCGCGAACTGAAGACCGACGCTCTTGACGCCCTGCGCAAGGAAGGCAAGGTCGAGTGGATGGGCGAGGACTATCCGTTCCGCTACCTGCCCCGCCTGGTCGGGGACGCCGAGACCCAGCCGGAGGTGCAGCGATTCAACTGGGTGTTGCTGCTGCGCTCCGGCGCACAGACGCTCGCGCTGCATGTCGACAGCCTGCGCGGCAACCAGGAAGTCGTGGTCAAGAACGCCGGACCGCACATCGCACGGATCGTCGGCATCTCGGGTGCGACGGTGATGGGCGACGGTGAGATCGTTCTGATTCTGAACCCGGTCGCGCTGGCCTCCCGGCCGGACGTGTTGCCGGAGGAAGTGGCCGCGACCGGGGCGAAGAAGTCCGCCCAGATCCCGACCGTGATGGTGGTGGACGACTCGCTCACCGTTCGCAAGATCACCGGCCGCCTGCTCGAGCGCGAAGGCTATCGCGTGATCACCGCGAAGGACGGTGTCGATGCCCTCGAGCGCCTGATCGACACGGTGCCCGACGTCATCCTGTCCGACATCGAGATGCCTCGCATGGACGGCTTCGACCTGGCGCGCAACATCCGTGGCGACCAGCGCCTGAAGTCGCTGCCGATCATCATGATCACCTCGCGCCTGGCCGACAAGCACCGCGAGTACGCCCGGGAGATCGGCGTCAAGCACTATCTCGGCAAGCCATACGACGAGGCCGAACTGATGGGTCTGATCGCCAGCTACGCGCCGCTGCACCCCAGCCAGGTGCACTGAGCCACCGTTCCACGCCCGCCAATCGGCCCGCCCCACCGGCGGGCCGATTGTCTTTCAGCCCAGCGCGTCCGCCAGATCACGCTTCAGATCATCCGGATGCTCGAGGCCAACGGCCAGTCGCACGAGCCCGGGCGTCATCGAGGCATGGCGGTCAGCATCCATGCCGTCCTCCCACATCGAGCCCACATGGGCCACCAGGCTCTCGACGCCCCCCAGGCTGACCGCATTGGTCACCAGGCGGAGGCGCTCGACGAAGGTCCTCGCCCCCTCGGCGCCGTCCCCATGCTCGAAGCTGAGCACGCCCCCGAACCCCGACATCTGGCGGGCAGCCAGGTCATGCCCCGGATGGCTTTCCAGCCCGGGGTAATACACGCGGGCCACGCGCGGATGCGTTTCGAGAAAGCGGGCCAGGGCGAGGGCCGTGGTGTTCTGCCGCCCCACGCGAAGGGGGAGCGTGCGCAATCCGCGCAGCAGCAGGAAGGCATCGAAGCCGTTGCTCGAGGCACCCAGCATGATCGCCTGCGACCAGATCACATCGAGTCGATCGCGGTCGCCGCAGACGATGCCGGCGACCAGGTCGCTGTGCCCGCCCAGGTACTTGGTCGCCGAATGCACCACGAGGTCAACGCCGAGTGCGTGGGGCCGCTGGTTGATCGGGCTGGCGAAGGTATTGTCCGCCAGCGTGACGATCTCCCGGTCCCGGGCCAGCCCGGCGAACGCCGCCAGGTCCGTCACGCTGAGCACCGGATTGGAGGGGGTCTCGAGCACGATGACGCGGGTCTCCGGGCGGATCGCGTCAGCAAAGGCACCCACGTCCTCCTGATTGACCAGCGTGTGCGACACGCCGAAGCGGGGCAGGAACTCCGACAGCAGGCGGGACGTGCCCATGTAATGGCTGCGCTGCGCCACCACGTGGTCGCCGGCCTTCAGCAGCGAGAGCAGCGTGGTCGTGATGGCGCCCATGCCCGATGCACACAGCAGGCCGGCCTCGCAGCCCTCCAGCCCGGCGACGACCCGCTCGACGCGCGCCACGGTCGGATTGCCATAGCGCGTATAGAAGCGCTCGGGCCGGGTCTCCCGGGCGATGCGATCGAAGTCCTCGGCGCTGTCCGCGCGGAAGGTCGACGAGACATGGACCGGCGGTGCGACGTCGCTCCCCTCGCCCCGGCCATCGCCATGAATTGCCAGGGTCTCGGGATCAAAACCGTCATGCTGCATGGTGTCCTCCTTGCTCGCCGGCCGCCCGGCCGGTGGCGGTGTCAGGTGTTGCCGCGGATCGCCTCGAAGCGCGCCAGCGTCCGCGCGCGAGCCTCGCCGTGGTCGACCAGCGGGGCCGGATAGTCCTTGCCGATCCGGCAGCGTGCGCCGGCCTGCGTGGCCGCGTCCATCTCCCACGGCGCGTGAAGCTGGCCCCGCGGCACCCGGGCCAGCTCGGGCACGTAGCGCAGGATGAACCGCCCTTCCGGGTCGAACTTCTTCGACTGGGTCACGGGGTTGAAGACGCGGAACCAGGGCTGGGCGTCGCAGCCCGTGGATGCCGCCCACTGCCAGCCGCCGTTGTTGGCCGCGAGGTCGTAGTCGTTGAGCTGTTGGGCAAAGTAGCCTTCGCCCAGCCGCCAGTCGATGCCGAGGTCCTTGGTCAGAAAGGAGGCCGAAATCATGCGCAGGCGGTTGTGCATGTAACCGGTCGCGTTGAGCTGTCGCATGGCGGCATCGACGATCGGATAGCCGGTGCGGCCGTCGCACCAGGCCTCGAAGGCAACGGCGTCGGTCACCCACTCGACCGCATCGAACTCCGCCTTGTACGACCTCGTCTCGACGTGGGGATGGTGCCACAGCAGCTGCTGGTAGAACTCGCGCCAGATCAGCTCGGACAGCCAGACGCGCGCGCCTTCACCGCCCACGCGACGGGCTTCGCGCACCAGGCGCCGGATCGACACGGTGCCGAAGCGCAGGTGGGTCGACAGATAGGACACCCCCTTGACCGCGGGGTAGTCACGCGCCTCGTGGTAGCGGCCGATGCGCGGCAGGAAGTCGGCCAACAAGGTCTCGGCGCCGGACTCGCCCGGCGGCAGCGGCAAGTCGTGCAGATCGGTCGCCTCGAAACCGATCTCGACCAGCCCGGGAATCGATTCCCCGGCCCGGCGCGGCGCCAGATTCGAGGCATGCGTCGCCACGGGGAGCGCGCGCACGGCGTCGTCATCAAGGCGAGCCTCCCAGGCCCGCCGATACGGGGTGTATACGCCGTAGGGCGTGCCACCGCGGGTCAGGATCTCGCCCTTGTCGAAGATCACCTGGTCCTTGTGGTCGCGCAGGGCGATACCGGCCGCGCGGAGCCGCTCAGCCACCTCCGCATCGCGCCGGATCGCCTCGGGCTCGTAGTCGCGATTGCAGTGCACTTCGGAGACACCCAGCTCGATCGCCAGCGCCGGAATCAGGTCGCGTGCGATGCCGTGGCGAACGATCAGGCCACTGCCGGCACCGCCGGCCGCCCGCGACAGGGCGTCGAGCTGCGCGTCGAGCTCGACAAGGCTGCCGCGGATGAACTCGACCCGGCGGTCGCGGCGGGTGACCAGCCGGTCGAGAATCTCACGATCGAAGACAAAGGCGCAAAAGACCCGGCGCGCAGCACGCAGCGCGTGGTGGAGCGCGGCGTGGTCCTCGCTGCGCAGGTCGCGCCGAAACCACACCAGTGCCGCATCGTTCATCCGCGTTTCTCCCTTGCCAGGCGGCCCGGCCAGATCCACCGTCGACCGCTCCGTCGCGCCAATCTACCTTCCGCGGCGTAGCGTCGTAAAATGGCAGGCATGATCTCGCCTACCAGCAACCTCACCAATCACTTCCTGATCGCGATGCCGGCGCTCACGGATCCGAATTTCTCGCGCACCGTCACGCTGATCGCCGAGCACAACGATCAAGGTGCGCTGGGCGTGATCATCAACAAGCCGCTCGACATGGACCTGGCGGCCCTGTTCGACCGCATCGACCTGCCGATCAACGACGCAGAACTGGCCGGCCAGCCGGTGTATTTCGGCGGACCGGTGCAGACCGACCGCGGCTTCGTCCTGCACCGCCCGGTGGGCGAGTGGCACTCGAGCCTGAACATCGCGGACCAGATGGCCCTGACCAGCTCGAAGGACATCCTCCAGTCGGTCGGTGAACACGGCGAGCCCCACGACGTGCTGGTGAGCCTCGGCTACGCTGGCTGGTCGCCGGGCCAGCTCGAGCAGGAGCTGGCCCAGAATGCCTGGCTGACCGTCCCGGCCGACGTGTCGATCGTCTTCGACATACCGCCGGAGGAACGGTTCGCCGCCGCCATGCAGCTGCTCGGGATCGACTACGCCTCCCTGTCCGAGGTCGCCGGGCATGCCTGAGCCCGGCCTGCCCGGGCGTGGCAGTGTTCTCGGCTTCGACTTCGGCCTGGCGCGCATCGGTGTCGCGGTCGGCGAACTCGAGTCGGGGACTGCCCACGCCCTCGAGACGATCGCCGAGGAGGCAGGCGCCGCCCGCTTCGCGCGGATCTCCGCGCTGCTGGAGGAATGGCGGCCCGTCGGCCTCGTGGTGGGCCTGCCCACGCACCCGGACGGCGCCGAGCATGACATGACGCGGCACTGCCGCCGCTTCGCCAACCAGCTCCATGGCCGCTATGGCCTGCCGGTTCACCTGGTCGACGAGCGCTACAGTTCGGTGGCCGCGGAGCGTGACCTGGCCGACAACGGCCGGCGTGGCCGGGCCACCAAGCCCCAGCTGGATGCCGCCGCCGCCCGAATCATCCTGCAGCACTTCCTGGACTCTCGCGCCCATGCCCATTGAACTCCCCAACGCAGAGACACTGCTCGCCCGCCTGGTCGAGCAGATCGGCCCGGACGTCACCGAGCGCACCGCGCTGGTCGGCATCCACACCGGTGGTGCCTGGCTCGCCGAACGGCTGCACCGCAGCCTCGGCATCCACGCGCCGCTGGGCACCATCGACGTATCCTTCTACCGCGACGACTACGGCTCCAAGGGCCTGCACGCCAAGCCCCAGCGCTCGGACATCCCATTCGATGTCGAGAACGCCGACATCATCATCGTCGATGACGTTCTCTACACCGGACGCACGACGCGGGCCGCCCTGAACGAGCTGTTCGACTACGGACGTCCGGCCCGCGTCGACCTGGCCGTGCTGTGCGACCGCCACGGCCGCGAACTGCCGATCAGCGCCCGCTACTGCGCCCACACACTGGCCGAGCCGCTGGCCGCCAGCCGCAACCTGCGCCTGTCGCAGGACGCCACCGGAACCCTGACGTTGAGGTTGATCGATGCGTAACCCGCAATTGAACGGCCATGGCGAGCTGCAGCACCTGCTCTCGCTCGATGGCCTGCCCAAGAGCATCCTGACGGCCATCCTCGACACCGCCGCGCCCTTTACCGAGGTCGCCGAGCGCGAGGTCAAGAAGCTACCCCTGCTGCGCGGCAAGAGCGTGTTCAACCTGTTCTTCGAGAACTCGACCCGAACCCGCACGACCTTCGAGATCGCGGCCAAGCGCCTGTCCGCGGATGTCATCAACCTGAACGTCTCGACCTCGTCCACCAAGAAGGGCGAGACCCTGCTCGACACGGTGGACAACCTGTGCGCAATGCACGCCGACATGTTCGTCGTGCGGCACGAATCGAGCGGCGCGCCCTACCTGATCGCCGACCATCTCCACGCTACCGGACGCAACCACATCCACGTGGTCAATGCCGGCGACGGTCGCCATGCGCACCCGACCCAGGGCCTGCTCGACATGTACACGATCCGGCACTTCAAGCGGGAGTTCCACAACCTGATCGTGGTCGTGGTCGGCGACGTGCTGCACTCCCGGGTCGCCCGCTCGCAACTCGCCGCGCTGACGACCCTGGGCGTGCCCGAGGTGCGGGTCGTTGGCCCGAAGACGCTGCTGCCCACGGACGTCGAACGACTCGGGGTGCGGGTCTGCAAGACCATGGAGGAAGGCCTGCGCGACGCCGACGTGGTGATGATGCTTCGGCTGCAGAACGAGCGCATGAACGGTGCCCTGCTCCCCAGCCCGCAGGAATACTTCAAGGTCTGGGGCCTGACCCCCGCCAAGCTGGCGCTGGCCAAACGCGATGCGATCGTGATGCATCCGGGGCCGATGAACCGTGGCGTCGAGATCGACTCCGCCGTGGCCGATGGCGGCCAGGCCGTGATCCTGCCCCAGGTCACCTTCGGCATCGCGGTCCGGATGGCCGTGATGAGCATGCTTGCAGGAAGCTGAAATGAGAATCCGCATTGCGAATGGCCGGCTGATCGATCCGGCGAACCAGCTCGACGACCGCCTCGACCTCTATATCCACGATGGCCAGGTGGCCGCCGTCGGCGCTGCGCCGGACGGTTTCGTCGCCGACAAGATCATCGACGCCGAGGGCCGGGTGGTCTGCCCGGGACTGGTCGACCTCGCCGCCCGACTGCGCGAGCCCGGTTTCGAGTATCGGGCGACCCTCGAATCCGAGATGGAAGCGGCGATGGCGGGCGGCGTGACCAGCCTGGCGATACCGCCCGACACCGACCCGGTGCTCGACGAACCCGGCCTGGTGGAGATGCTCTGCTATCGCGCCAAGCGCCTCAACCGGGCTCACGTCTATCCGGTCGGTGCCTTGACAGTCGGCCTGGAAGGCCAACAGCTGTCGGAGATGTCGGAGCTGACCGACGCAGGGTGCGTGGCATTCAGCCAGGCCAACCGCCCGATGGTCGATACCAAGGTGCTGCGCAACGCGATGGAATATGCCGCGAGCTTCGGCTTCCGCGTCTGGCTGCAGCCGGTGGCCCCCTTCCTCGCACGGGGTGGTGTGGCCCATGACGGCGAGGTCGCGTCCCGGCTCGGCCTGATGGGCATCCCGACAGCGGCCGAGACGATCGGCCTTTACACGCACATCGAGCTCGCCCGGCTTTCCGGCTGTCGGCTCCATGTCACCCGGTTGTCGAGTGCCGAGGGCCTCAAGATGATCAAGTGGGCGCGCAAGGAAGGCGTCGACATCACCTGCGATGTGTCCATCAACCACTTGCATCTGTGCGACATGGACATTGGCTATTTCAATCCGCACTGCAACCTCATCCCGCCGCTGCGGAGCCAGCGCGACCGGGATGCGCTGCGCCAGGGGCTCGCCGACGGAGACATCAACGCGCTGTGCTCGAACCACACGCCGGTGGACGACGACGCCAAGCAATGCCCCTTCTCGGAGGCCGAGCCCGGTGCGACCGGCCTGGAGCTGCTGTTGCCGCTGGCCCTGAAATGGTCGCAGGAGTGCAAGGTGCCGCTGATCGACGCGCTCGCGCGCATCACGAGCAATGCTGCCCAGATCATCGGCAGCCAGCGTGGCGGACACCTGACCCCGGGCGCCCGGGCCGACCTCTGCATCTTCGATCCGGAAGGCGAGACCTTCGTCAGTCGCAATGCCCTGCGCAGCCAGGGCAAGAACACGCCGTTCCTGGGCCTGCCGCTGCCCGGCCGCGTCTGCAATACCATCGTCGAAGGCCAGGTCATGTTCGGCGAGGCCTGATCCCGTGGTCTGGCGGTGGGGGCTCGCAGCGTGCCTGCTTGGCTGGGCGGGCGCGACATCGGCCGGCGGCTACGCCGCCGTGGCCCGGATTCTCGCCGAACGCTGCGTGATGTGTCACAGCGGGGCTTCGGCGCCACTCGAGCTGAGACTGGACTCTCTCGACGGCGTGCGCGCAGGCAGCCGGAACGGGCCCGTCGCACGCCCGGGCGACGCCGATGGCAGCGAGCTGGTCCGGCGGATTCGCGGCACCAGCCAGCCGCGCATGCCGATGACCGGCCCGCCGTTCCTGTCCGAGGCGGACATCACGACGATCAGCGACTGGATCGCCGCCGGCATGCCGGCTGGCGAGGCCGGACCGGAGATCACGTCGCCCCCCGCAATGCCCACCCCGGGCGAGCGGGTCACCTATGCCCACGTCGCCCCGATCTTCGCCCGGCGTTGCGCCAAGTGCCATACGGATAACGGTCTGATGGGCGCACCGCCGGAGGGGTACCGCCTGACCTCCCATGAGGCGACCCTCTCGGCCGCGGACCGGGTGCGGGTGGTCCCGGGCCAGCCGCTCGCGAGCGAACTCCTGCGGCGCATTCGAGGCCTCTCACGTCCGCGCATGCCCTTCGACGGCCCCCCCTGGCTGACGGAAGCGGAAATCGCCCTGATCGGGGCGTGGATCGCCGATGGCGCGCGGAACGCTGCCGGTCAGGCTGCGCCACTGCCGGTCGGCGCAAGGCTTCGACTCGAGGGCGAGCTGACCGGCCAGTGGTCCCTCGACGGCCTGCCGCTGCAGGTCGGCAGCAGCACCCGCATCGACAAGCGGCCGCGACCGGGTGACCGGGTCGAGGTGCGTGGCCGGGTCGCGGCCGACGGCGGCATCGATGTCAGCCGGCTGCGTCGGCGCTAGCTGACGCCGGCCGCGCCGGTCGACCGGCTGCGCGCCGCCGACAGTTCAAGACCGCCCGCGGGCTGCCGTTACCCTGCCGGTAGGGTATTCGGAAACGACCTGATGCTTCGAAATGGCCTGACCTGCCTGCTGCTACTGGTCGGCAGTCTGTTTGGTGCCTGCGCACATGCCGAAACGCCGAGTGTGCGGCTCGGTGTTTTCGGCACGCTCGGCCTGACCTGGCACTCCGCGGAGCACCTTGAGTACCGCCGCAGTCAGGGCCAACGGGATGGCACCCAGGGCGGCTCGCTCGACAGCGGAATCGACAGCCTGCTTGGCGCGCAGATGAACTTTCGCCTGCACGATCGCGTCGACGGCGTGGTCCAGGCGATCAGTCGCCAGAGCGCGACGGGGAGCTGGTCGCCCCGGATCACCTGGGCCTTCGCCCGCATCGAACCCGTCGACAGCCTCCAGCTCCGCATCGGCCGTCTGGGTATCGATGCCACGCTGGGGGCGGACTCCCGCCTGATCGGATATGCCCTCCGCACGGTCCGCCCGGCACCGGAGTTGAACGCCATCGTCCCGATGGAATCGCTGGACGGCGCCGATCTCGTCTATCTCGCCCCGATCGGCGACGACCTGCTGCGCTTCAAGGTCTTCGGCGGCAAAGCCGAAATGCGGTTCAGCGCACAGGGGCAAGAGATCCACCTTCCCGACGTGCGCATCTTCGGCGCCCAAGCCACCTACATCGGCGAACATCTTCAGCTCCGGTTCGCCCGTGGATATGGCGTGGCAATGGGCGCCGGCGACATCCAGTCCCTCATCGATTCGCTGGCGGCGATCCCGCTGCCCCAGACCACGCGCGCCGCGCAGAGGCTGGACGTGGACGACACCCGGGCGGACTACACGACGTTCGACGCCCTCTACGACCGCGGTCCGTTTCTCGCGCAAGCCAGAATCGTGCACTTCGACCTGCCCGACAACCACCCGAACCTGCCCTCTCAATGGCTTGGCCAGGTGCTCGTCGGCTACCGTTTCGGCGCCTTCGCTCCTTACGTCTCCCTGTCGGGCGCACGCACCAGCCGGCGCGACACCCGTACGGGCCTTGAAGGCCTGCCAGGCCTCGAGCCCCTCGACGCCGCCGCCCGTCAGGCCATCGACGGGGCCACGATCAGTCAGCGTTCGCTGACCCTCGGCGTGCGCTATGACGTGAGACCGGGACTCGCACTGAAATTCCAGATCGATCGCGTCCACGCCGGCCGCTCGCCGGTACTGACCCACCGCGACGACCCGGACAACGACCAACGGCGTCTGACCCTGTTCAGCCTGGCGCTGGACTTTGCTTACTGAGCCGGCCATGACGACGCCGATCCGACACCTCATCTGCCTGGCCGCCGTGCTGCTCTCATTGAACGCGGCCGCAGCCCGGGCGGAGGATATCGTCGTCGTGGTCCCGGCGGAGAGCAGCGTGGTCCGGCTGACCCGGAGTCAGGTCACCAACCTCTTTCTCGGCCGATTCAAGCAGCTGCCCGGCGCCGGCCGGGCGCAACCCGCCGACGTGGCGCCGCTGAAGGACGATTTCTACCTCCGGCTGGTGCACAAGACGCCCAGCGAGATCGGCGCCTACTGGGCCCGCCTGGTCTACTCCGGACAGACCATGCCACCCGCGCAGGTCGCCTCGGTCGACGATGTCCTCGTGTGGGCCGACCAAACCCAGGGAGCCATTACCTACCTGCCAGCGAGCCGCGTCGACGACCGGGTGCGGGTCGTGTTCGAACTGGGTGAGTGACGTGACCCGACCACCGGATCCCGGGCCACCCCCTATCAGGTTGCAGTCGAGCATCGTCGCCCGGACCACGCTCAAGATCATCGGCCTGTCGCTGATCGTCGGCCTGATCGCCATTGTCGTCAGCGCGCGCCTGCTCGAAGCACGCGAGCGCGAACGGCTCAACGACAACCTCGACCAACTGCTGGCGACGGTCGAGCGAACCGCCAGCGTAGCGGCCTTTGCCAACGACAGTCAGCTCGCGACGGAAGTGGCTGCCGGCCTGCGCCACAACGAATCCGTCCTGGCGGTGCGCCTGTACTCCGGCAGCGAGCTGCTTGCTGGCTCAAGGGGTCCGGAACCCCCGGCGCAGCAGCCCTCCCTGGAGTGGATGTCGCGTCCCCTGTATTCGCCATTCTCGCCAGGGGAGGTGATCGGTCGCATCGAGATCGAACCCGCGCGGGACAGGATCCGAAACGAGGCTACTCGCTATGCCTACTTTGTCGCGGTACTCCTGGGTGTGCTGGTGACTGTCGTCGCGGCCGCCGTGGCCTGGGTGGTCTATCGATCGGTCACGCATCCCATCAAGCGGATCGCCGACGGCCTGCACGCGCTCGATGTCCAGCATGGCGCACAGCTCGACCCACCGCGTGGCACGGAGGAGGACGAGATCGGCCGCCTCGTGAGGGACGTCAATGCGCTGGTGCAGCGCATGGGCGAGGCCTTGACCGCGGAACGGAGCCTGCGGGAGGAACGCGAACAGTCGGAGCGGCGCTTCCGAATGATCTTCGAGAACTCGGAAACGGGCATCTTCGTACTCGACGCCAAGGGCTATCTTCAATCATGGAACCCGGCGATGGCCCGGATCGTCGGCATCGAGCGCTTCCAGCGTGCCGGCATGCCCCCGCGCCTCGACCTGTTGCTTGGCATTCCTCCCGGCGAGATCAGCGCGATGGCCGCCCAGGCGCGCCAGCAGAAATCGGCGCGCAGCGAGGACTACCGCCTGCATGAAGCCGAGGATGGACCTGAGCGTTGGGTCAGCCTGGTTCTCAACGCCCTCGGCGACGGACCGATGTATGGCGTCGCCAACGACATCACCGAGCGCAAACGCGCCATCGCCAATGTCCTGTCGATGGCCGAGCGAGATCCGCTCACCGGCCTCTTCAATCGCCGGGGCCTGTTGCGCATCGCGGGCAGGGTGCTGCACGCGGCGGACGAACAGCGCCAGGTTGCCGTCCTGCTGATCGATCTGGACGGATTCAAGGCGGTCAACGACACCCACGGTCACGAGACCGGCGACAAGCTGCTGGTGCGGATCGCCCAGACCCTGGAGTCGCACCTGCGCAAGAGCGACTTCGTCGCCCGCCTGGGGGGCGACGAATTTGCCGTCGTCCTGTCGGGACTGGCGACGGCCGACGCGGCCTCGGGGATCGCGGGCAAGATCGTCGCCGCCTGTTCGGAGGCCATCACGATCGGCGAGATCGTGGTCCGGATCGGTGCGAGCGTGGGCGTCGCCGTCGCAGCCAGCCCGGGCATCCCCTTCGAGACTCTGCTCAATGATGCGGACCGGGCCATGTATGACGCCAAGCGAGCCGGAAAATCCGCCTATCGCATCCACGTCGGCGACTGATCAGCCGCCCTCGCGCGCCTTCGCCCGGGCTTCTTCCTGCAGCCGAAGCACACGCCGCTGGATCTTGCCGGTCGTGGTCATCGGCAACAACTCGACGAACTCGATTTCCTTCGGATATTCGTAGGGCGCCAGCAGGCCGCGCACGTGCGCCTGAATCTCCGCGACCAGCGCATCCGAGGCGTCGAAGCCGTCCGCCAGCACCACATAGGCCTTCACCAGCGCCCCCCGCTCGGGATCGGGCTTGGGCACGACCGCTGCATTGGCCACCGCCGCATGCTTGACCAGGCAGTTCTCGACTTCGCTCGGCCCGATGCGGTAGCCCGCGGCCTTGAAGACATCGTCCGCGCGTCCGCGATACCACAGGTAGCCCGCCTCGTCTGCCACCGCCAGATCACCCGTCCGGCACCAGTCACCAGTGAACTTGCGCAGGGTCGCGGCCTCGTTCTTCCAGTATCCCAGGAAGAAGACCGGGTCGGGGTCGCCGTGGATGTCACAGCGGTGAACGGCGACTTCGCCCTCCTGGCCCGGCGGCACGACTTCGCCCCGCTCGTCGATCACCGCCACGCGGTGCCCGGGATAACCGCGCCCCATGGAACCCGGCCGGGCGGGCCAGTCAGCATGGCTGTTGCCGACGATGTAATTGATCTCCGTCTGCCCGAACATCTCGTTCACCGTGACACCAAGGGCCTCCCGGCACCAGGCGAACACCGCATCGCCGACCGCCTCCCCGGCACTCATGATCGAGCGCAGGCACAGGTCGAACTGCGCCCGCGGCGCAGGGTAGGCCTTCATCATCGCCTTCAGCGCGGTGGGGAACAGGAAGGTGTTGGTAACCCGGTAGGTCGACATCAGGCGAAAAGCGGTCTCGGGGGAGAAGCGCCCGTCGTAGCCGACGATGGGCATGCCGAAATACAGCGTCGGCATCAGCGCGTCCCACAGGCCACCGGTCCACGCCCAGTCGGCCGGTGACCAGAAGACATCGCCGGACTTGGGGAAGCCGTTCTGGCTGGCGACGAAGCCAGACAGGTTGCCGATCATGGCCCGCTGCGGGATCAGTGCGCCCTTGGGGGGGCCCGTGGTACCGCTCGTGTAGATCAGGACAGCCGGATCGTCGGGTCCCGTCACTTCGGATTCGAAAGGCGGATGCTGCTCGCCCTGCAGTGCCACCCAGTCCTCCCCGTCGCCCGGGCAGTCGATGCCGACCCGCACCCGAACTGTCGGACACGCGGGCAGCACCTCGCACACGGCGTCCCGCGCACGGCCGTCGAACACGATGGCCACCGACTCGCTGTCCTGCAACCGATAGGACAGGGCGTCCGGACCGAACAGGATCGAGAGCGGCATGGGCACCGCACCAAGCTGTAGCAGCGCGATCAGGCTGGCCGCCGTCTCGAAGCGCTGGGGAAGCACCACGGCGACCCGGTCGCCCCGGCCGATGCCGCGCGCACGCAGGGCCGCCGAAAGGGCGTCGGCCGCGGCCTGCAGCTCGCGGTAGCTATGGCGTCGATCCGTCCCGTCGTCGCGGGCCGCGATCAGTGCGATGCGTCCCTCGTCCCCCGCCCATCGCCGGCAACACACATCGGCGATGTTGAACGGGGTGGGGACCTGCCAGCGATGGGCCCGGCAGATGGCCTCGTAGCGGTCTTCGACCAATCTCGTCTCCTCCGGCAGGTGGCCTGCTCTGCTGGCAAGGGTAGCACTGCCGGAGGCGCCTGCGGCTCAGACCCGGTGCAGGGAGAGATGCACCAGCGTCTGGTTCAGCAGCAGGTAGGCGATCTCGCCAAAGGTCATCGGACCGGTGAAGCGCCCGGTCCGTCGTCCCTCGAGCTCGCCGTAGACGTAGTTGAGAATGCAGTTGCACGAGAAGCTGGCGTCGCGTCCCTCGTCGTCGCCGATCGACGGCAGGGTGCCCGGCGGCTCGGCAAACCGGTACTCGACCCCCTCGAAGACCGGCGCATAGAAGCTGACCGTGCGCGCCGCGCGATCGACCCCCTTGAGGGAAACGTTGATCGCGGCACCGCAGTAGTCAGCCACCAAGGGCAACTTGAGGTCAGCCTTCAGCGCGTCGAGGTACTCCGCGAGGTTGGCCGGCACATCGTTGATCAGGCAATCGCCGGCCTCGAAGCCCGTTTCACGGAATCGAATCCGGTCTCCCCCGCCTTGGACCATGCCGTTGACGATGTCCACTGCGGCATACATGTCGGCCGGCAGCGGCACGTGCATCGCGACTGCATGGAGCGGATCCAGCACGCCGCGACTGCCATCGACGGTGGCGGGCTGGGCCGCGCCGAGGTCATCCAGGTGGACACCGGAGATCCATCCCACCAGCGGCTTGCCGAACATGTCTTCGAAGTTCGGCGCGTTGCGGGCGAACTCCGAGTGCACGTCGCTGAACGCTGGCACGATCAGCAGCGTGTAACCGTTCTCGGGCGCGTCCGCACAGATCTGGTGGATGTCCCGGGCGTCGTAGCTGCGGATCGAGGGCCGACCGCCGGGCAACTCAACCTCCTTCAGGAAGACCCCCTCGCGGCTGGTCACGCCGCCGTCGCCGGCCATGAAATAGGGAATCGTGCCGCCGATCCACTGCCCACGCGGCAATTCGCGCAACTGGCTCTCGTCGGCTGCCACCATCCAGGCGCCGCCCGCAGCAATCCGCTCGCGGGCTTCCGCCAGGGACACCAGCGCCCCACACGCGCTTGTCATTTGTGCCATTTGCATCCTTACGCCGCCTTGATCTGTTCGAGTTCATGAGCCAGCAGATGCCGGTTCTTGACGAAATAGCGGTAGAACTCACCCGCCTTCAGTTGCCGCACCTCCGGATCGACGATCACGTCGAGCTGCGAGCGGAGCCGGGTCGTGAGCAGCTTCAGGCCGAGGGCTCGGATCTCCAGCTGCAGGCGTCCTTCGAGGATCGACAGCCACACCGGATCGTCTGCGCCGGGCATCGCGTCGCCGGAGGCCGCTCGACCCGCCTGCGGTGAGGTCGCATCGATGGCCTGGTCTTCTGACGCCCACCGTCCGCTGTCAATGAAGAAGCGGAAGCGCCAGACTTCCGACATCGGCACATGGAGCGCATCGCACACGGTCTGCAGGGAACAGCCCGCCCGAAGCAGGCTGAAGATCTGGCCGGACAGGGCCTTCGACAGGGGCAGATCCCGGTCGCCCGCCCAGCCGTGACGCGAGAGATCGGCCCCCCGTGGCAATGTCACGTGGACATGGGTCTGCCATTCGCCGAAATTCACATGCCGCCAGCTCGCCTGCTCCACGGGGCTGTTGGATTTCCGCATCAGGCCAAACCAGCCCCGCCGACCTTCGAACTCCACCCACACGTCGTGCCGCTTCAGGGCGGCACTGGTCTCGTAGCGGCTGACGACCCAGGGGGACTCCAGCCGGAGCAGGTCCGTCCATAGTTGTCTTGCATCAGCTGTCATGTCGCGCTGTCTCCTGTCTTGCCGTGCCGTCCGCGGTCGGCAGCAACGGGTCTTATCGTGACCGTCGACAAAGCAAGAGCAGGCCCGCCCTGGGCGTCCGCCCGAAATGCCGCACTGCGGCATCCCGGGAAATCTCAGTGCTTATACGGAGAACTCCGCCTCGGGTCGCCGCAAGAAGAAGGATTGCCGCGCACGCGCACAACAGGCACGCCATGTACAGGCCTTGGACAGGGGTGCGCCGATGCGGAGCATCCGCGCTTCACCCCAGCGAAGCGAGCCGCTCCCGCAGGGCTGGCCCCGGGCCGACGATGCGCACCCGCTTGGCCCGGCTGCTCGCGCCCGACACCAGCACGATCGCCCCCTTGGGAAGGCCACAGAACACCGCAAGGAAGGCCAGCAGGGCGGCGTTCGCCTTGCCATCCACGGGCGGGGCCGCGAGCCGGACCTTGAGCGCCTCTCCGTGCAAGCCGCAGAACTCGGTCTGGCGTGCGTTGGGCTGGATGTGGAGGCTCAGCAGCAGGTCGCCGTCGGCTGTTTCCTGGAGCCAGTCCATTCAGCCCAGCAGCGCCGGCAGAATGCTCGCCTGCAGACTGCCGATCACCATCAGAACCACCTGCAGTGCCAGCAACAGGACCAGGGGAGAGAGGTCCACGCCGGCGATGGGCGGAACGAAGCGCCGGAACGGCCGCAGGAACGGGTCCGCCAGCCCGAAGATCATCGGCGCGATCGGCGCGTGGGGGTTCACCCACGACAGCACGGCCGACACCAGGACGACGCCGATCAGCAGGTACACCATCATCCGCAGCACCTCGAAGAACCCGACGGCGAACATGACCGCCAGCAGCCCGCCGCCAAGCCCTGCGCCGCGCAGCGCGTATTCGACGCCGATGGCGAGGGCCTGCACCAGCCACGCGCCGACCAGGCTCGCGAGGTCAAGCCCGCCGAGGCCTGGGACCAGCTTGCGCAGCGGCAGCACGATCCAGTTCGTCGTCACGGCGATGAATTGCCCCACCTGATTGCGGAACGGCAGGCGCTGCCACTGCATGACAAAGCGGGCGAGCAGCAGGATCGTCAGGAAACTGGCCGCCGCCGACACCAGCAGCATCAGGATGTTTGTCAGCATCGTTCAGGCCTCCGCGCCCAGTTCATCCCCCAGAGCGCGACCCCGCGCTGCCGCCGCGCGGGTCGCTTCGGCCACCAGGCCGACCAGGTCGCGCTCGCCCATCACGGCAAGTGCCGCGGCCGTGGTGCCGCCCTTGGAGGTCACCCGTTCACGCAAGGTGGCTGGCGACTCGTCGCTGTCGGCCGCCAGGCGCGCGGCCCCCAGAACCGTGTCGATGGCCAGCCTGCGGGCGGTTGCCGCATCGAAGCCCAGACCGGCCGCCGCCGCCTCGAGGGCTTCGATGAAATGAAAGACATAGGCCGGGCCGCTGCCGGAAATGGCGGTGACCGCATCCATCCGGGCCTCGTCGTCGAGCCACACCGTGGCGCCCACCGCGGCCAGCAATCGCTCGGCGAGCGCGCGGCCTGCCGCATCGACCGACGGGTCGGCATACAGGCCGGTAATTCCCGCGCGGATCAGCGCGGGGGTGTTCGGCATGCAGCGGACGAGCCGCCGGTGCCCACCGAGCCAGCGGCAGAGGGTATCGATCCGAAGCCCCGCCGCGATGCTGACCACCAGCGTGTCACCCAGGCGGCCGCCGTAAGGCGCGAGCGCGGCCTGCATCTGCTGGGGCTTCACCGCCAGCACGAGGGCGCGCGCCGGCAGTGGCGCCTCGTCGGCCGAGCCGACCGCTCGGACGCCGAAGCGTTCGACGAGGCGCCGCCGGGCGGCTTCGGTGGGCTCGATCACGGTGATCTCATCGGCCGAGAAGTCGCCAGCCAGCATGCCGCCGATCAGGGCGGCGGCCATGTTTCCGCCGCCGACAAACACAATGCTCATTCGTGGATCCGGTCAGGTTGTCGAAAGGTGAGAATAGTCGCGCGCGCCGAAAATCGCAGTACCCACGCGCACGATCGTGGCGCCCTCGGCGATGGCGGGCTCAAGATCGTGGGACATCCCCATCGAGAGGGTGTCGACCGGCAGGCCGTCCGCCTGAAGATCCGCCAGCAAGGTGCGAAGCCCGCCGAAGCGCAGGCGCTGGAGCCCGGCGTCCTCGGTCGGCTCCGGCACGCACATCAGGCCACGCAACCGGAGCCCCGGCAAGCCATGGACGGCGCGGGCCAGCGCCAGTGCCGCGTCGGGCACAACACCATTCTTGCTCGCCTCGCCGCTGACATTGACCTGCACGCAGACCTGGAGTGGCGGCAACGCCGCGTCGCGCTGCGCCGACAGCCGCTCGGCGAGCTTGAGGCGGTCCACCGAGTGGATCCAGTCAAAATGGGCCGCGACCTCCCGGCTCTTGTTGCTCTGCAGGGGGCCAATAAAGTGCCATTCAAGTCTGGCCGGGGCCAGCGCGGCAATCTTCGCCACGCCTTCCTGCACGTAGTTCTCGCCAAAGGCGTGCTGGCCGGCTGCCGCGGCAGCGGCCACGCGGTCGGCCGGCCAGGTCTTGCTGACCGCCAGCAGGGTGATGTCCTCTGCCCGCCGCCCGCAGGCGGCCGCCGCGGAGGCGATGCGGGCACGAACGGCTTGCAGGCGCGCTTCGATTGTTGTCATATCGGCTTGGCCGCTTTGCATGAATTGGCCCTCAAAAAGTATACCAGCCGACCGTTAATCGTCTTCTCTGCCTCACCACTCCGGCATTCGACATGGACATCACAGAACTCCTCGCCTTCTCGGTCAAGAACAAGGCCTCCGACCTTCACCTCTCGGCCGGCCTGCCGCCGATGATCCGGGTCCATGGCGACGTTCGGCGCATCAACCTGCCGCCGATGGAGCACAAGGACGTGCACGCCATGGTGTACGACATCATGAACGACGGCCAGCGCAAGCAGTACGAAGAGCACCTCGAGTGCGACTTCTCCTTCGCCGTGCCGAACCTGGCCCGCTTCCGGGTCAATGCGTTCAACCAGAACCGTGGCGCTGGCGCCGTCTTCCGGACGATTCCGTCCAAGGTGCTGACCCTCGAGGAACTGAACTGCCCAAAGATCTTCAAGGAGATCTCCGAGACACCCCGTGGCATCGTCCTCGTGACCGGACCGACCGGCTCCGGCAAGTCCACCACGCTGGCGGCGATGGTCGATTACATCAACGAGAACGACTACGGTCACATCCTGACCGTGGAGGATCCGATCGAATTCGTGCACGAGGCCAAGCGCTGCCTGATCAACCAGCGCGAGGTCGGTCCCCACACGCTGTCGTTCAGCAATGCGCTGCGCTCCGCCCTGCGGGAAGACCCCGACGTGATCCTGGTTGGCGAGATGCGTGACCTGGAGACGATCCGACTCGCCCTGACCGCAGCGGAAACCGGCCACCTGGTGTTTGGCACGCTGCACACCTCGTCCGCGGCCAAGACGATCGACCGGATCGTGGACGTGTTCCCGGCCGCCGAGAAGGACATGGTGCGGTCGATGCTGTCCGAGTCGCTGCGCGCCGTGATCTCGCAGACCCTGCTGAAGACCAAGGACGGCAGCGGCCGGGTCGCGGCCCATGAGATCATGATCGGCACGCCGGCCATCCGGAACCTGATCCGCGAAAACAAGATCGCGCAGATGTACTCGGCCATCCAGACCGGCCAGAATGTCGGCATGCAGACCCTCGACCAATGCCTGGCCGACCTGGTCCGCCGCAACATCGTATCGCCCGGCGAAGCCAAGACGCGCGCCCAGAACAAGGACAACTTCGCCGCATGAGCGGCGGCGGCGCAGGCCTGCCCACGCCCTGCGTGGCGCCCTATCGCCCAGCCCGCGCATTACCGATAATGCGCGAATAGCCAGAGTCAACCGGAGCACGCCATGGAACGCGACCAGGCCCTCAAATTCATGCACGACCTGCTGCGCCTGATGACGCAGAAGAAGGGCTCGGACCTTTTCATCACCGCAGGCTTCCCGCCGGCCGTCAAGATCGACGGCAAGATCGTGCCCCAGTCGAACCAGATCCTCAGCCCCCAGCACACCTCGGAGCTGGCGCGGGCGATCATGAACGACAAGCAGGCGGCTGAGTTCGAGGCAACCAAGGAGTGCAACTTCGCGATCGCGCCGGCCGGCATCGGCCGCTTCCGCTCCAACGCGTTCATGCAGCAGGGCCGCGTCGGCCTGGTGCTGCGGACGATCCCGCAGAAGATCCCGACCCTCGACGAACTCGGTATGCCCACGGTCCTGCGAGACGTGGCCATGTCGAAGCGCGGGCTGGTGATCTTCGTGGGTGGCACCGGCACCGGCAAGAGCACGTCGCTGGCGGCGATGGTCGATTTCCGTAACGAGCACAGCTACGGCCACATCATCACGGTCGAGGATCCGGTCGAATTCGTTCACAGCCACAAGAACTGCATCGTCACCCAGCGCGAGATCGGCATCGACACCGATGGCTGGGAGATCGCATTGAAGAACACGCTCCGGCAAGCGCCCGACGTGATCCTGATGGGCGAGATCCGCGACCGCGAGACGATGGACTACGCCATCGCCTTTGCCGAAACCGGCCACCTCTGCCTCGCTACCCTGCACGCCAACAGCGCCAACCAGGCGATCGACCGGATCATCAACTTCTTCCCCGAAGACCGTCGCCAGCAGTTGCTGATGGACCTCTCCCTCAACCTGCGATCGATGATCTCCCAGCGCTTGCTGCCCAAGGTGGGCCGCAAGGGCCGCGTGCCGGCAGTGGAGGTACTGCTGAACTCGCCGCTGATCGCCGACCTGATCTTCAAAGGCGATATCCCGGAGGTCAAGGACGTGATGCGCCGCTCCCGCGAGCTGGGCATGCAGACCTTCGATCAGGCCCTGTTCGACTTGTACGAGTCCGACCAGATCAGCTACGAGGACGCCCTGCGCAACGCCGACTCGGTCAACGACCTGCGCCTGCAGATCAAGCTGAACAGCAAGAAGGGCGAAGCCGATCTGCTCTCCGGCATCCAGCACCTCGACATCGTCTGAATTCGTCAGTCTGGCTACTGCGCAGCCCGATCTCCCGCCTGCGATGGCTCGCCGTACCGCCGGTACGGCTGCGCGTCTCGGCACGACCTCGGGCCGCTCGCTACGCCATCCGGACGCATTCGCGATCGTACCCTGGAAAGGCTTCCCGCCCTCGTCGTGGCCGGTCTTGGAGGCGCGCCCTTCAGATCTGCAGATTCAGGACGGAAGCAAAGACGCCTATGAAAGCAAGGATTTGCAGTGCGAAGAAGAATGACAGCGGCTTGGCTCCGCAACCTCGCACGCACCATCCGAGAAGTGCAACGGGGACGCCGACAAAAAACACGATCTCCGCGATCGAAGGGGTGCCCTCCGAAGGGGTGAGCGGCGCCAACAATCCGAGCCCGTAGACAATCAGAGCGGCTAGATTCGCCGTCACGAGTCCAACGGCGCGCGACACCCATTTGTTCGACCTTGACGCCGGAAATTCGCCCGCGGATCTTTGAGTATCAGCCATCCGCCTTCGGCTTGTCCCGCATCCCGCCCGACACCATCACATACTCGAACAGCCGGCAATCCAGCGCGCCGTTGAAGAGCGGGGTGCGCTTGCTGGCCTTGAGACGCATCGCCTTCGGCAGGTTCATGTCGCCGGACAGGATGTAGCAGCGCCAGCCGGCCCAGTGGCGCTTCAGGGCGTCGGCGAAGTGCGGATAGAACTCGGCCAGAGCCTCCGCTTCGCCCAGGCGCACGCCGTAGGGCGGGTTGGTGACCATCACACCGGATTCGGCCGGCGCGGGCAGGTCAAGGACGTCGCTGCGGGTCAGCGTGACGCAGTCGCCGACACCGGCGGCGTCGAGGTTCTGGCGGGTGCGAACCAGCTGGTCCTCGGCGATGTCGGCGCCGAACAGGGGCAATCTCGTGGCTGGCCGGCGGCGGGCCTGGGCCTCGCGCACCATGCACCCCAATTCTCCGCGGTCGAAGGTGCGCAGGCGCTCAAAGGCGAAACGCCGGCCCAGGCCCGGGGCCACGTCGAGCGCGATCTGAGCCGCCTCCAGCAGGAAGGTGCCGCTGCCGCACATCGGATCGGCGAGCGCCTCCCCCGGCCGCCAGCCGGACAGGCCGAGGATGCCGGCCGCGAGGTTCTCCTTGAGCGGCGCCTCCACCCGCGCGCGCTTGAAGCCGCGCTTGTAGAGCGGCTCGCCGCTGGTATCCAGATACAGCGCGACGCCGTCCCGGGTCAGGAAGCCATGGACACGCACATCCGGCTGCTTCGTGTCGATGCTCGGCCGCTTGCCCGTGACGGTCCGGAAGTGGTCGCAGATGGCGTCCTTGATCCGCAGCGTCGTGAACTCGAGGCTCTTGAGCGGCGACTTCTGCGCGGTCACGTTCACGCGCAGGGTCTCGTCGGCGGTGAACCACTTCGCCCAGGTCACGCCATAGGCGAGCCGGTAGATGTCCTCCTCGCCCCGATAGCGCCCCTCGGCCACCTGCCACAGCACGCGGGTCGCGATGCGGCTCTCGAGATTGGCGCGCTGCGCGAGCGGCCAGTCTCCCTCCCAGGCCACGCCACCCTGCCCCGCGCTCACGGACGACGCGCCCAGCCCCCGCAGTTCGTCAACCAGCAGGCCTTCCAGCCCGCGCGGGCACGGCGAGAAAAAACGATCGGCCACACCCGTCTCCTAGAAAGGCTTCAGAACAACGAGGAAGATCACTGCGAACATCACCAGCACGGGGACCTCGTTGAAGAAGCGGAACCAGACGTGTTCGCGCCGGTTGGCACCTGCCTCGAACTGACGCAGGAGGCGCCCGCAATACACGTGGTAGGCCACGAGAACGGCCACCAGCGCGGTCTTGGCATGCAGCCAGCCGCCGCCGAATCCGTAGCCAAACCACAGCCACAGCCCCAACGCCACCGCCAGCACGCCCAGCGGCGTCATGAAGCGGAACAGCTTGCGCGCCATCACGAGCAGGCGGCTGCGCTCGGCCTCGGAGCCCTCTGGCACCATGGCCAGATTGACGTAGATCCGGGGCAGGTAGAACAGGCCGGCGAACCACGAGACCACAAAGCCGATGTGCAGCGCCTTAAGCACCAGCATGGGTTTTCCTCTCTTGCAGAATGTCAGGGGCGGCTCGCCGCGCAGCCGCAAGGCCCTCGGCGACGTCGGCGTAGCGCAGGCGGGCACGCAACTCGCGCTTGATGCGCCGGTTGTCCAGGCGCCGGGACTCCGACATGAACGACAGGGTCATCGGAGTCAGGTGCGCCCCGGCCTCAGCCCGGGCGACGCGGGGTGGCCGCGGCAGACCGAAGGTATCGGCCATCAGGTCGAAATAATCGCCCATCCGGAGATGGCTATCGTCACTGGCGTTGTAGGCCCGGTTGGCGCCCCCCCGGAAGAGCGCCAGGCAACAGAGCCAGGCGAGGTCGTCGGCGTGGATGTGATTGGTGAATACATCGTCGTCCGGGCGCAGAACCGGGTCGCCGCGCTCGAGGCGCTCCAGCGACAGCCGCTCGGCCGCATAGATGCCCGGCGCCCGCAGGATGGAGACGCGACAGCCGGAGGCCGCGAGGCTGCGCAGAGTCTGCTCGGCCGCCACACGCCGCCGCGCCCGGGCGCTGGCCGGGCGACAGGGCCGGGTCTCCGGGACCCGGGCGCCACCGCAGTCGCCATACACGCCGGACGTGCCGATATAGACCAGGGCCCGTGCTACACTCCGCCGCCTCAGGGCGGCGACGAGGTGACGGCTGCGGGGGTCATCCGGACCGGAGGCCGGCGGTGGTGCACAGTACAGCACGCGGTCGGCGATACCGGCGAGGCGCTTCAGGCTCTGCGGCCGGTCCAGGTCGCCAATGATGGGCACCGCGCCCAGCGCGCGGATGGCTCCGGCCTGGTCTGCCGAGCGGATCAGGGCGAACACCCGGGCCCGCTTCGCCAGCCAGGGTATGGCGCGGCGAGCCACGTCTCCACTGCCGACAACAAGTATCCGATTCATCCCACGATTATCACATGCCGGATTCCGCAATGCCGCATTCAGTCCATATCCAGCCGGGTGGCCAGCACTTCGAGCTGCCCGACGACACCACCATCCTCGCGGGCGCGCTCGACGCGGGCCTGACGCTGCCCTACGGCTGCCGCGATGGCGCCTGCGGCTCGTGCAAGGGGCGCGTCCTGGCCGGCGAGGTCGACCACGGCAAGGCATCGCTCACGGCACTGACCGACGACGAGCGGGCCGCCGGCATGACCCTGTTCTGCTGCGCCACGGCCCGTAGCGACCTGACGATCGAGTGCCACCAGGTCGCCTCGGCCGATGACTTCCCGGTCAAGAAGCTCCCGTGTCGCGTGCAGCGGCTCGAGCGGGTGGCCGACGACGTCATGATCGTCGAGGTCAAGCTGCCCGCAACGGAGCATTTCCAGTTCCATGCCGGGCAGTACATCGACTTCCTGTTGTCGGGCAATCGACGCCGCAGCTTCTCGATTGCCAACGCGCCCCAGGACGCGACCCACCTGGAACTCCATGTGCGCCGCGTGCCGGATGGCGAGTTCACCGGGCATGTCTTTGAGTCGATGAAGGAAAAGGACATTCTCCGCTTCGAAGGCCCCCTCGGCAGCTTCTACCTGCGCGAGGCCTCGGATCGCCCGATCATCCTGCTGGCGGGTGGCACGGGGTTCGCCCCGATCAAGGGGCTGGTGGAATATGCGCTCAAGGTCGGCAGCGACCGGCCGATGACTCTCTACTGGGGATCGAGAAACAAGGCCGGCCTGTACATGGATCAACTCGCCCGCAACTGGCAATCCGAGGCCCCGGGCTTCCGCTATGTGCCGGTCCTCTCGGACGAGCCATGGGACGGACGCACGGGACTCGTGCACCAGGCCGTCATGGAAGACTTCCCCGACCTGTCGGGCCACCAGGTCTATGCCTGCGGCGCGCCAGCGATGATCGACGCCGCACGGCGCGACTTCGCCGGCCGCGGCCTGCCCGACGACCAGTTCTTTGCGGACGCCTTTACATACGCCTCCGATCCAGCCCCCTGAGAATGCAATGAGCCAAGCCAGCCCCGTACGCTTTACGCGTGAACCGGTCCTCAACAAGAGTCAGGCGATCACGGCCAACCGCCTGATCGTCCACGCGCCGGCCATTGCGCCGGCCATCGAGGCGCTGCAGCGCTCGGCCGAAAACTGGCCCGACCGTTACCCGGTCTTCCTGTCCCTGGGCCGGCTGGTTCCGACGCCCGACCTGCTGGAGTGGGAGTTTCCGCCCAATGTGATGGTGGAGATCCCGGCTCAGACGCTCGCGCATCCGCTCACGCAGCAGCTGATCGAACAGCTGCGGGAGGCGGGCACCAGCATGTGCCTGGCCTGGTGCACGCCGGGCAAGGGCGAAGATGCCCGTGAAGACTGGCGGTTCGTGATGGCCGACGCGCGCCGCCACACCACGCTCGAGGCCGCGAACGGATTGTCCCTGGCCTGGGGCCTCGCGGACACGAGCGCCTTCGACACCGCCATTGGCAACGGCTACGACGGCGCGTCGGGCTGGTTCTTCCTGCGTGGCGCGCCCACGACCCAGCAACTGGCGCCAGCGCACGCGCAGATCGTCCGGCTGCTCAACCTGGTGCGAAAGAACGCCGACATCCCCGAGATCGAGGCCGTCCTGAAGCAGGACGTGGCGCTCTCGTACAAGCTGCTCAAGTACATCAACTCGGCGGGCTTCGGCCTGATGTGCGAGATCCAGTCCTTCCGCCATGCCGTGACCATCCTCGGCTACGAGAAGCTGAACAAGTGGCTCTCGCTGCTGCTCGTTTCGGCCAGCCGGGATCCCTCGGCGGCCGCACTGATGCAGACCGCCATCGCCCGCGGCCGCTTCATGGAGCGGATTGGCTCGAAGTTCTTCGACAAGGGCGAGCTCGACAACCTCTTCATCACCGGCGCCTTCTCGCTGCTCGACGTCTTGCTGGGCACCGGCATGCAGGCGGTGCTCGAAGAGATGCACCTGCCGAACCCGGTCAGCGAGTCGCTGATGAGCGACACCGGCGTCTATTCGCCCTTCCTCCGCCTCGCCCGCAGCACCGAGTCCTTCGACGCCGCCAGCCTCGAGAAGCACGTCGCGGAGCTGCAGCTCGACTTCGCCGACGTGAACGACGCCATGCTGGCCGGCCTGGCCTTCGCCGACCGCCTCGATCTGTCCTGAACGACTCACGACAGTTGTGACCGCCGACACGCCCGTGCGCGTCGGCGGGCCCCGCCACGGGGGGAATTGCAACCTTCATCACATCACGCGTTTCGATAAATGGGCACAATCGTGCCACTTTGTCACTCGTGCGCTTGATGACCCTCTGTTCCGGCCAGACCGTCACCCCCATTCGCCCGCGACTGCGCCTAGGCAGCTGCCGGGTGCTGCTGCGCCAGCTCTGCGAACAGCAGGTGGCATGGGGCGAGATCGCCACAACCATGGCGCGGGATCCCCTGCTCGCCTGGTCGGTTCTGTCCAGCCTGCCGCTCGATGCGCCGCTGGCTGAGCGAGAGCTGGTCGAGCTGATCGAAGGACGGCTGATTCGCCTCGGCGCCGACCTGCTGCGCAGCTGGGCGCTGCAGGCCTCCCTCGAGGCGAGCGACGGCTCCGGACTGGAACATCGTTGCAGCCACGCCCTGCTGGTCGCCGAGCTGGCGCTCCAGCTGGCGACGGAGACCGGCTATCCCTCGCCGCAGCAGGCCTACCTGGCCGGCCTCTGGCACGATCTTGCCGGCCTCTTCGAGCTCGCCGACCCGAACGGCCTGGAGGACAGCAACGTCATCCGTCGGGCCGACCGCTCCGCGACGATGGCAGCCCGCGCCGCACCCGGGCTGACCGTCCTCGACGCCATCCGGCTCCACGTCGAGAACGAAGACTGCATTGCTGACGCCCATGCGCTCGCCCGCTTGCTGTGGGTCGCGTGCACCCTCGCCGAGGCAGAGCCCGATCGGGCACTGGCGGCTCTCTCGCGGGTCGCGGGACTGCCCGCCCGAACGCTCCTCGACTTGCGCGAGGACGTCACCTATCTCGCCGACGACGCGATGCGCGGCCGCGGCCCGGCGGGCGGCGGAGAGTCGATGATTCCGTTGCTGGCGAACCACCAGGCGCGGGGAAGCGGAAAGGGACAGACGGCAGGCTCCCTCCCCTGGGTCCATGCGGCAGCCCGGGGATTGATGCACGGGGCATTCATCGATGTGGACGAGGCGACTCTGCGGGAGCGCCTGGACGCGGGCAGCCTGCTGCTCACGGGCACCGACGGGCCGCGACTCGTTCTGGAAGCCCATGGCGAGAAGTTCCTCCCGGTGCTCAATGGCGCCATCGAGGCGACGGCCCTGGCCGGACTCCCGCTGTCGGCGAACCATCCGTCCTCGATCCTGACCCTTGCCCTGCGGCGCAGCGACCCGGTGCGCTTCGCCGGCGCACCCGGCGGCCCGGGCCGGAGCACCCTCGACTGGCAGATCGACCGCTGGCTGGGCGGCACCGGCTTCGTCGCCTGGCCCTGGCAGGTGGATGGTCGCAAGGGCGTTGCCCTGTTCGTCGGGGAGGAGCCGGTCAGCGTCGACGGGATCGGAGGCCAGCGTACCAATCTGCTCACCGCCTCGCTCGGAGAGCTTCTGCGCACGCGACGCCGGCAGGCCGAGCGCGATGCCCGCGAGGAGGCGACCCGCATCCGCTACGAGGAACGGGCGCGGCGCATCCGCCACGAGGCAAGCAATCCGCTGAGCCTGATCCGCAGCTATCTCGATCTGCTCCGCGAGCGGCACGGTGCCGAGGGCGCTACCGGGGACGACCTGGCGATTCTCGGCAGCGAGATCGACCGGATTGGCCAGATGCTTCGACGCATGAGCGGTGGCCCGGTGACCGACGACGAGCCCGGCCATTGCCTCGCCAATGATGTGCTGCGAGATCTCGCCACGCTGACGACGGACACGCTCTTTGCGAGCCGTGGCATTCACCTGGACCTGCGGCTCGCGGCCCACCTGCCCGCCGCCCGGATTCCCCGCTCGATCCTTCGGCAGGTGCTGCTGAACCTGCTGCGCAATGCGGCCGAAGCGGTCGGCGAGCGGGGGCGGGTTACCCTGGCGTCCAGCGGCCCCGTGTCGGTCGACGGCCAGCTGTGTCTCGAGATCCGGGTGATCGACACCGGGCCGGGGCTCCCCGACGGCCGTCTCGCCAACCTGTTCGCCGATGGCGGCAGCAGCAAGGACGGCGCGCACGACGGTATCGGCTTGACCATCGTGCGAGATTTGCTGCGTGAACACGGCTGCGCACTGGTCTGTCGAAGCCAGCCCAAAGCCGGCACGGGCATGCAGATCTTTATTCCTGCTCACGCTTGATGCATGATTGTCGCCATAAAACGACAAAAGCGCGTGATGAACGATGGGTACAGACGGCGAGCCGTCTCTGCTTGCCGAGCTGGCAGGCCGTGCCGAAGCGCAATCCAGCCGGGTCAGCCACATACTCGTCGTCGACGACGATGTGCCCTTTCGTCGGTCGATTCCGCGTCTGCTCGCCGACCCATCGCGTCGGTTTGAGGTCGCAGCCTCCCTGTCGGAGGCCATCGCGCAGCTCGAGGCACGGCCGTTCGACCTGATCCTGCTCGACTATCACCTGCCCGACGGCACCGGCCTGACCCTGCTCGACTGGTGCGCGCGGAACGCTCGCAAGGACCCCGTGATCCTGCTGAGTGGGGAGGAAGGCATCGAGGCCGCGATCGGCGCGTTACGCCGCGGCGCCGAGGATTTCCTCCGCAAGCCCTGTCATCTGGCGCAGCTGCAGCGGGCCGTCGAGAATGCCCTGCAGAAGGGACAGCTCGTTCGCCTCAACCGGCAGATCACGCTGCGCCTGAAAGAGTCGGAGCGGCTCCACCGCTATCTGGTCGAGAGCTCGCCGGATCTTATCTTCACGCTCAACGCCGCCGGCGAGTTCACCTACACGAATCCGCGGGCTCGCAGCCTGGTCGGCTACACACGCACCGACCTCACCGGCCGGACGCTCGCCAGCATCGCCAGCGCCGACGACCGGCCCAGGCTGTCCGCTCTGTTCTGCAACCCGGAGCGCCCACCTCGCGAGGCCCAGAACCTGGAATTCCGGATCGATCGCAACCCCGCGGCCAAAGCCGGGCAGCCGACGGCGCTCACCTTTGCCCTCAGCACCGAGCCGATGGTTTCGCGCGCGAGCCCGGGCAAGCCCGCGCGCTTTGTCGGCACCTACGGCGTTGCGCGCGACATCTCCGACCGCAAGCGCGCCGAAGAGATCATTGTCTACCAGGCCTACCACGATCAGCTCACGCGCCTGCCCAATCGCCTGCTGTTCCATGATCGGCTCGAGCTGGCCCTGGCCCAGGCGCAGCGCCGCAAGGGCACGCTGGCCGTCCTCTTCATCGATCTCGACCGCTTCAAGCTGGTGAACGACACCTACGGCCACGCGGAAGGCGATCATCTCCTGCGGGGTGTCGCCAGCCGGTTGCGGCAGAGTCTGCGGCGGGGTGACACCCTGGCCAGGGTCGGGGGCGACGAATTCCTGGCCCTGCTACCGGACCTGAGCCAGGCGGAGGATGCCGAGCGTATTGCGGAGAAGATCCTGCAGACGCTCAACGCCCCCTTCCGACTCAAGCACGGCGAGTTCCGCGTCACGGTCAGCATCGGCATTGCCCTCTACCCGAAAGATGGCGAGATCGCCGACGTGCTGATCCAGCATGCCGACATCGCCATGTACCAGGTCAAGCGCAGCGGCAAGAATGGCCACTGCTTCTTTGATCCCGCACTCAACGCCAACTACCGGCAACGGGTTTCCCTTGAGAACGACCTGCGTCTTGCCCTCGAGCGGAAGCAGCTGGTGCTGGCCTTCCAGCCCCAGGTCAGCGTCGGCCGTCGGCAGGTTCTCGGAACGGAAGCCCTCCTGCGCTGGGATCATCCGGACCACGGCATGCTCAACCCGACGGCCTTCATCTCGGTCGCCGAAGAAATCGGCCTGATCAGCGGCATCAGCCACTGGGTCATCGACCAGGCCTGTCGCCAGCTGGCCACCTGGCGGGCCAACGGTCATGGCGAGATGCGCATGGCGGTGAACCTGTCACCGCGCGACTTCGAGCACGGCGACATCGTCAGCACGGTGAGCGACGCCATCGCCGCTCACCGTCTGCCACCGACGGCGCTCGACCTGGAGATCACCGAGAACCTGATGATGCAGGACACCAGCACCTGCGCCGACAAGATCGCCCGTCTCCGCCAATTGGGGGTGGGCATCGCGATCGACGATTTCGGCACCGGCTTCTCGGCGCTGGGCTACCTCCAGCGCTTTCCCGTCAGTGGCTTGAAGATCGACCGGAGCTTCGTTCGGGAGCTCAACGGCGAGGGCAACCCCATCATCAATGCCATCACCGGCATTGCCCGTGGCTTCAATCTCGAGGTCATCGCCGAAGGGGTCGAGACCGAGGGGCAGATCGACCACCTGAGGGCACTCGGCTGCGACACCATGCAGGGCTTCTATTTCAGCCATCCGGTGTCGGCGGAGGCGGCGGAAGAGACCTTTCACCACATGCCGTCGCGCCTGCTCAACTAGGGTCTGTGGACATGAAAAAGGCCAGCCCGCAGGCTGGCCCTGGCTCTCGCTGGCGGTGCCGTATTACAGGCTCAGGATCCAGGCGGTGAGCTTCTTGGCCTCGTCGGCATTGACCTGCGGGTTCGGCGGCATCGGGATCTGGCCCCAGGTGCCCGAACCACCCTTCTGGATCTTCTCGGCGAGCATGGCGGCGGCGCCGGCGTCACCCTTGTACTTGGCAGCCACGTCCTTGTAGGCGGGGCCAACCAGCTTCTTGTCCACCGAGTGACAGGCCAGGCAGTTCTTCGACTTGGCCAGGGCCTCGTCAGCGAAGGCGGGAGCGGCGCTCAGCAGGCCGGCGGCGACAGCAGCTGCAACAAAAACTTTCATTGTTTATTTCCTCTCACAAACAGGTGGCTAAAACCGGCGCCAATACTAACTGATACCCGGGGCGTTGACCATCTCGGAGAGTATCCGTATGAAATCTTCCGCCCGGTTCGCCGGTGGCAGGCATTCAACGCCCCAGCACACCCATCCGTTGACACGATTTTCGCCCCCCTTTCGCAGCCACGCCGGGGCATCCTGTTCGTTGGCCACGCACACCACCACGCCGTGTGGCAGGTAGAGTTCGGCGACCGCGTCACGCCAGCTGCCGAGGGACGCGTCGGCGCCGCACACCACGCCCGTGGCCGGAGGCCAGAGCATCTCGGAGGCAGCGACCAGCAGACTGGCAAAACCCATCGGCTCAGCCTCCGCCGGCTGCATCCAGGCGGCGACGGCGCGCTCGCCAGCCCGCAGGTAGCGCGAATCACCGGTCAGTCGCCCGAGCCTCAACAAGGCCAGCGCCGCCACCGAGTTGCCACAGGCCATGGCCGAGTCCCGTCCCTCGCGCGGCCGGACCAGCACCACCTCGTGATCGTGGCGGGTCATCAGGAAACCGCCACGCTCGGCATCCTCGAAGCCTGCCAGCAGCGCATCGGCCAGTTCGACCGCAAAGGCCGCGTCCTCGGGCCGGTAGGCTGCCTCCAGCAAGGCCAGCAAACCGTCCAGCAGGAAGGCATGGTCGTCCAGCGAGCCGTCCAGTCGGGCGATCCCGTCTGCCCAGCAGGCGCTCAGGCGCCCCCCCTGCCACAGGCGCGCCCGAATGAAGTCCACCGCACGCCGCGCCGCAGTGATCCACTCGGCCCGCTTCATCACCTGACCCGCGCGCGCCAGCCCGCCGATCATCAAGCCGTTCCACGACACCAGCACCTTGTCGTCCCGGCCGGGTCGGGCACGGGTCTCGCGGACCTCGAACAGCCGCAGGCGCGCCGCCTCGGCCCGCGCGCGCGCGTCATCCAGGCCAAGCCCGATTGAGCGCGCGATCTCGTCCACCGGGGTCCGGACCCGCAGGTGCCAGGCCGTCTGCTCGAAATTGGGCAGGGCGTCGAGCCCGTAGTGGGCGTCGAGGAGCGCCGCCTGCTCAGGCGGCAGGGCGGCCCGCAACAGATCCACGTCCCAGACGTAGAAAGCCCCCTCGCCGCCCTCCGTATCGGCATCGAGCGAGGCATGGAAGCCCCCTTCCGGCGCCTGCATCTCACGGACGGCCCAGCGCGCGGTCCGCTCGATCACGTCGGCGAAGAGCGGCCTGGGATCGACCCGCCAGGCGTCTGCATAGAGACGCAGCAGGGCACCGTTGTCATACAGCATCTTCTCGAAGTGCGGAATCTCCCACCGCTCATCGGTGCTATAGCGAAAGAAACCGCCACCGAGCTGGTCGAAGATCCCTCCCCTGCCCATTGCCTCCAGGGTCTGCAGGGCCGCATTGCGCGCGAACTCGTCGCGATGCGAGACACCGCGCCTGAGCAGGAAATCGAGGTCCGCGACATGCGGAAACTTCGGCGCCCCGCCAAAACCGCCAAAGCGCTCGTCATGCGCCTCCAGCAGGGCGCGACGCAACTGCTGCGGGATCCGGGACGTGGGCGCCTGCGACGGGCCCGGGTCCATGTGGCGCAGGATGGCCGATTTCAGCTCGTCGGCCTGCTGGTCGAGGGCGTCCCGCTTATCCCGCCATGCCTCGGCGACCCGCGCGAGGACCTCGGTGAAGGCGGGCAATCCATGTCGCGGCAGGTCGGGAAAATAGGTCCCCGAAAAGAACGGCGTGCCATCGGGTGACAAGAAGACGGTCAGCGGCCAGCCCCCCGCGCGGCCCGCCAGCATCTGATGGGCGAGCTGGTAGATATGGTCGAGGTCCGGGTGCTCCTCGCGATCCACCTTGATGTTGACGAAATCCCGGTTCATGGCCTCCGCAGTAGCCGGGTCGTCGAAGGACTCGTGGGCCATCACATGGCACCAGTGGCAAGCCGAGTAGCCGATCGAGAGCAGGATCGGGCGATCCTGCGAGCGGGCGAGCGCGAGCGCGTCCTCGCACCAGGGCCACCAGTCTACCGGGTTGGCGGCGTGCTGTTTCAGGTAGGGCGACGATTCATTGGCAAGGCGATTGGGCATCCGGTCCTCCGTACTGCTACCGCTACAGACTAGCAGTCCGGCGCAGCGTTCCGCCCGGATGTGAGTACCGCCGAGAAATTGTTCCTGCCGCCCGGCCATCCGCATAGCCGTCAACGGGAAAGGGCCGGTGCGCAGACGCACCGGCCCCGGCAAGGCTACCGCGTGGTGTTGCGGCTCAGCTGCCGAGCAGCACCAGCCCCGTGCCGGTCAGAGCGCCGCCGAGCACCCGCTTGACCCGCCGACCGGCCTCACCTTCGGGAATCCAGCGCGCCAGCGCGAAGCCCGCCAGGTGCAGACCGGCCGCCGCCGCCAGGAATCCGGCGGCATAGGCCAGCATCGCCTGGTGCCCCATCTCGACGAAATGGGCGTGCCCGTGGAACAGAGCCAGGATACCGACGAGCGGCGCCGCGATCGACAGGGGCGGCCGGACCACCAGCGCCAGCAGCACGCCCAGTACCACGACCGACGCGGCAATGCCCCCCTCGACCATCGGCAGGGATACGCCGACCCCACCCAGCAGCGCGCCGCCCAGCATCGCGGCGACAAAGCTCATGGGCAGCGCCCAGCGTGCAACACCCTTTTGCTGGGCCGCGTAGAGCCCGACCGCCAGCATCGTGAGCAGGTGATCGAACCCGATGAGCGGATGGGCGAAGCCACTCGCAAAACTGAGGTCGGCGTGGCCGGGGTGGGCCATGGCCACACCGGAGGCGACGAGCAGGGCGAGTCCGAAGGCGCGGTGACGACGGGTCATGAAGGTCTCCTGTGCGTGGTATCGCGAGCAGTTTATGAAGAGTTTTCCGGTTCGTATGAAACAAGATCCATGCCACGCAGGAAAGCCCTGTCACGGCGGGTCGGGCACCCCGGCCGCTGGTCAATCGACTGCCGCCAGGGTGGCTACGCTGGTCAGGCGCTAACCGCCTGCGGCGGGTTGGCGCCCAGCAAGCCCTGCTGCTCGATGAACCCGATGATCTCCGCCAGCCCCTTGCCGGTCTTCTGGTTGCTGAAGACGAAGGGTCGGTCGCCGCGCATCCGGCGTGCGTCGGTGTCCATGACCTCAAGGCTGGCACCGACCAACGGGGCCAGGTCGATCTTGTTGATCACCAGCAGGTCGGACTTGCAGATGCCCGGCCCGCCCTTGCGAGGTATCTTGTCGCCGGCGGAGACGTCGATGACGTAGATCGTCAGGTCGGACAGCTCGGGCGAGAAGGTCGCGGCCAGGTTGTCACCGCCCGACTCCACGAAGATGATGTCCAGCCCCTCGAAACGCCGGTTGAGACGATCCACCGCCTCGAGGTTGATGGAGGCATCTTCGCGAATCGCCGTGTGCGGGCAGCCGCCGGTCTCCACGCCGATGATCCGCTCGGGCTCGAGGGCCTCGTGGCGAACCAGGAACTGAGCATCCTCGGCCGTGTAGATGTCGTTGGTCACCACCGCGATGTTGTAGCGCTGCCGCAGGGCACGGCACAGCGCCAGGGTGAGCGCGGTCTTGCCGGAGCCCACCGGGCCGCCGATGCCGACACGCAGGGCCTGCTTGGTGCTCATCTTCCATTCTCCTTGCCGGTCACGACCGGAACAGACGGGTGTATTGGGTTTCGTGGCGACTGCTCGCGATCGCGAGACCGGGGGCGAAGTTGCTCCAGGCGGCCTCCGGCAGCACGAGGGCCTCGGCCACCAGGCCGGGGATACGCTCGCCGAGCTGGCTGAGCAGGCGCTGGCCGGCCGACTGTCCCAGGGGTACGCACTTGACCGCCGCCATCACCTGGTTCTCGAGCCAGGCCCAGAGGTAGGCGGTCAAGGCATCGCCCGGGGGCACGGACCAGGCCGCGGCGGCCGACGCCCAGGCCACCGGGAACGCGATGTCGTCCATCTGCGTCAACCGCTCGACCGCGCCGTCGCAGGCGGCAAAGGCGTCCAGATCGACCAGCAGGCGGCGCAAGGAGTAGCCCATCTGAAGCGTCTCGGCCCGCAGCTCGGCAGTCTCCCGGCTGGCGAGGAAATCCGCATTGAGCCGGCACAGCGCGTCGCGCGTACCTGCCGACCAGGCCGCCATCGCGGCCACCACCAGAGGCGCCTCGAAACCAGCCAGGTTCCATTCGAGCTGGTCACCGATCCAGCCGCCGGCTTCCGGCTCCGATGTCACGCGCGCCGACTCCACCGCCCACTCGAGCCCCTGGGAGTACGTGTAGGCGCCAACCGGCAGCGCCGGGCTGGCGAGCTGAAGCAGGCGCACGAGGGCCAGGCCCGGCTGGCTGGGTGGGGTCATGCGCTCTTCCGGTATTCGTGTATCCGCGCGCCGCTGGCGCCCTCCCCCGGATGCTGGTGACCGTGTGCGTACGCGCCGGACTCCGGCTCGAAAGGCGCATCGACCGGCAACAGCTCGAGCCCCAGCCCCATCAGCATGCCCCCCAGGACGTGATCGGCCACGATGCGCAGCCACCCTTCGCCGATCTCGACCGCGACGTGGCGGTTGCCCAGATGGTAGGCCGCGCGCGCCAGCATCAGCGGATCGTCGCAGCGGGCCTCGGTCAGGGTCTCGATCGCCGCGCGTACCCCGACAACCGTGCCGTCCGTCGCCCGCAGCGTCTGCCCGCCCCGCAGGATGGTGCCGCGGGGCAGGAACAGCCCCACCTCGACGCCGCCCACGGTGGTCGCCCGCAGGCGACTGCGGGTGCGGTAGTCAAAGCTCAGCTCCAGATGGTCGGTCGGTGCCTCCGAACCGTCATGGAGTTCTTCGATCGCCAGCATGCATTCTCCTCAGAACAGGAAATAGCGTTGCGCCATGGGCAGCACAGTCGCCGGCTGGCACACCAGCAACTCGCCATCGGCGCGTACCTCGTAGGTCTCCGGGTCGACGGCCAGCGTCGGCAGCCAGTCGTTGTGGATCATGTCGGCCTTGGTGATCGACCGCACGCCGGTCACGGCCGACAGCGGCCTCGACAGCGTCAGGTGGTCGAGCCGGCCACCGTCCAGTGCGGCTCGCGAGACAAAGGTGAGCGCCGTCCCGAGGGCCCCGCCGAAGGCGCCGAACATGGGCCGGTAGTGGACCGGTTGAGGGGTTGGAATGGAGGCATTGGGATCCCCCATCGCGGCCGCGGCGATCATGCCGCCCTTGACGATCAGGCTGGGCTTGACGCCGAAGAAGGCCGGTTTCCAGATCACCAGGTCGGCCAGCTTGCCGACCTCGATCGAACCCACCTCGTGGGCGATGCCATGGGTCAGGGCCGGATTGATCGTGTACTTGGCGACATAGCGCTTGACGCGGAAGTTGTCGTGGGTCGCCGGGTCGCCCGCCAGCGCGCCCCGCTGCACCTTCATCTTGTGGGCGGTCTGCCAGGTGCGGATGATCACCTCGCCGACCCGCCCCATGGCCTGGCTGTCGGAGCTCATCATCGAGAACGCGCCCAGATCGTGCAGAA
>JBNLCM010000011.1:0-25703 GCA_050303815.1 Rhodocyclaceae bacterium | reverse complement strand
AGCCAGAACCGACGCGTCGAGATCACGCTGATGGTCGCGCGCGGCGAAAACTGAGAACGGAGAGAACCTGGAAATGAAGAAGATTCTCGCAACCCTGCTGGTCGTTCTCGGCATCGTCGCGATCTGCCTGGTGATCTGGTTTGTCGGCCCGATGGTCTCGATCGGCAGCTTTGCCCCGCTCGTGTCCGTCACCTCGCGCTTCGTCCTGATCGGGCTGATTGCCGGCGTCTATCTGGTCTGGAAGCTGTGGCGCGTGCTCGCCGCCCGGCGCAAGAACAAGGCCATGATGAACGACCTGCTGGTCTCGACCGCCAAGAGCGCCGGACCGGCCGAGCCCTCAGCCTCGCAGCAGGAGGTGGCCGAGTTGAAGCGGCGCTTCGAGGAGGCGGTCAAGGTCTTCCGCGACATGCAGCTCAACGTCGCCGGGCGCAAGGGCAGTGGCCTCTCCAGCCTATTCAGCCTGTCCGGCAAGCAGTATCTCTACCAGCTGCCCTGGTATGTGTTCATCGGCGCGCCGGGGTCGGGCAAGACCACCGCGCTGGTCAACTCGGGGCTCAAGTTCCCGCTGGCCGAGAAGTTCGGCACCGCCTCGATCAAGGGCGTGGGCGGCACGCGCAACTGCGACTGGTGGTTTACCGACGAGGCCGTCCTGCTCGATACCGCCGGCCGCTACACGACGCAGGAGTCCGACCGCAACGTCGACGCCGCCGCCTGGCAGGGCTTCCTCGACCTGCTCCGCCGCTTCCGCCCGCGGCGACCCATCAACGGCATCATCCTGACGATCAGCGCCGGCGACCTGCTGCAGCAATCGCCTGCGGAGCGCGAGATGCACGCGCAGGCCGTGCGGGCCCGCATCCAGGAGCTCCACGAGCGCTTCAAGATTGCTTTCCCGATCTACGTGCTGGTGACCAAGACCGACCTGCTGGCCGGTTTCATGGAGTTTTTCGGCGACCTCGGCCGCGAGGAACGGGCCCAGGTGTGGGGCACGACCTTCCCCTACGTCGAGAACCAGTCTACCGACGCCTCGCTGGCCACGCTGGCCACCGAGGTCGAATCCCTCCAGCGCCGCATCGTCGACCGCATCCCGGATCGTCTCCAGTCCGAGCGCGACCCGGCCCGGCGCGCGGCCATCTTCGGCTTCCAGCAGCAGTTCGCCGGCCTGCGCCCGGCCCTGAGCGCCTTTCTCGAGCGCGTCTTCGCGGTCTCGAAGTACGAGCAGCCGCCCATGCTGCGTGGCGTCTACTTCACCAGCGGCACCCAGGAGGGCAGCCCGATCGACCGCGTGATGGGTGGACTGTCGCGGGCCCTGGGCATCGACCGCAAGATGCTGCCGCCCCAGGCGAGCAGTGGCCGCAGCTACTTCCTGACCGGCCTCCTGAAGAACGTGGTGTTCTTCGAACAGGCCCTGGCCGGTACCAACCTGAAGTGGGAGCGGCGTCGCAACCTGATCCAGTGGGGCGCCTATGCGGTCGCCGCGCTGCTGACGGCGGGCCTGGTGTCGCTGTGGGCAGTCAGCTACTCGCGCAACCAGGGCTATCTCGACGAGGTGACCCAGCAGACGACGGCGGCCGAGAAGGAGGTGTCGGAGCTGCCACCCGAGCTCGCCAGCGACGTCGTCCCGCTGCTGCCGATCCTCGAGCGGGTCCGGACCGTGGCCGAGACGCCGGTGGTCCAGGACAACAACCCGCCAGCGCTGATGGGGTTCGGGCTGTTCCAGGGCGAGAAGCTCAACTCGGCGGCCCATTCCTCCTACGAGCGGCTGCTGCGCGATGCCTTCCTGCCGCGGCTGGCGCTGCGCATCGAGGAGCAGGTGCGACAGTCCGACCCGACCAACCTCGAATACACCTACGAGGCCCTCAAGGCCTACCTGATGATCAACGAGGCCGGTCCGTTCGACGCCGATGCGCTGACCACCTGGATTCGACTCGACTGGGCCCAGACCCTGCCGCGGGAGGTGACCGAGGCGCAGCGGGCGCAGCTCGACCAGCACCTGGAGAATCTTCTGGCGCTGGGGCAGCCTCGTTCGCCCGTGCCGCCGGACGAGCAACTGATCGCCCAGACCCGCCAGACCCTGGCGCGCTACCCGCTCGCCGACCGTGTGTACAGTCGCCTCAAGCGGCAGGGCGTCGGGGAAAGCTTCCCCGAGTTCACGATCTCGCGGGCGGCCGGTGCCGCCGCGCCGCTCGTCTTCGAACGCAAGAGCGGCCAGCCGCTCACCAGCGGCGTGCCGGGCATGTACAGCTACGATGCCTACCACACCGCCTTCGTTGCCGCGGCCGAAAAGGCCTCGAAGCAGATGGCGGCCGAGAATGGCTGGGTGCTCGGTCTCGAGGAGCCGCCCAAGACGGCGGCCCAGAAGGCCGCCGACGTGCTCGACGACGGCTCCAAGACCCTCGCCCAGGACGTGCGGCGCCTCTACCTGGAGGACTACGCCAATACCTGGGAGGGCTTCGTCAACGACATCCGCCTGAAGCGCTCGGCCAACCTGCAGGAGAGCATGCAGCTCGCGCGCATCCTGTCGGCGGTGGACTCGCCGCTGGTGCCGCTGCTCGAGGGCATCGCCCGCGAGACGACCCTGTCCGAGAAGCAGGACAAGGAAAAGACCATCGTTGACCGCACCACCGAGAAGTTCAGCAACGCGACCGAGGACCTGGTCAAGATTCTCGGTGGCTCCGAAGACAGCAAGCGGCGCGTGGTGCGACAGGATCTGGAGAAGAGCATCGTTGACGATCGCTTCTCCGCCATTCGCCGCATGGTGCTCGCCCCGCCGGGCGGCAAGGCGCCGATCGATGGCACGCTGCAGCTGATCAATGACGTCTTCACGCTGATGGCGGCGACCGACACGGCGCTCAAGAGTGGCAACGCGCCTCCGCAGAGTGAAGTGCCGAACCGGGTCAAGACCGACGCCAGCCGGCTGCCGCAGCCGGTGCGCGGTATCCTGCAGACCCTGTCGGCCACCAGTGCTTC
Source organism: Rhodocyclaceae bacterium (assembly GCA_050303815.1). GTDB lineage: Bacteria > Pseudomonadota > Gammaproteobacteria > Burkholderiales > Rhodocyclaceae > Cognatazoarcus. Next base: position 22,736 of record JBNLCM010000011.1, on the reverse strand, counting down.
CCAGGCCCTCGGCGCGACCCGCGCCAATCTCTCGCAGGGGGTCGGTAGCCAGGTGGGTGACTTCTGTCGCCAGGCCATCAATGGTCGCTATCCCTTCGTCAAGTCCAGCAACCGGGACGTCACCCAGGACGACTTCGCGCGGCTGTTCTCCGGTGGCGGCCTGTTCGACAACTTCTTCCAGCAGGAGCTCGCGCCCTATGTCGATACCTCGACCCGCACGTGGTCCTTCAAGAAGGTCAATGACCAGTCGATGGGGGGGAGCGGCAACCTGGTCCAGTTCCAGCGCGCCGCGACGATCCGCGATGTGTTCTTCCGTGGGGGCGGCCGGACGCCGAGCCTGAGGCTCGACTTCAAGCCGATCGAGATGGACGCAGCGATCACGCAGTTCATCCTGGACGTGGATGGGCAGCTCGTGAAATACAGCCATGGGCCACAGATTCCGCAGAGCGTCCAGTGGCCTGGACCGCGCGGCAGCGCCCAGGTGCGTGTGTCGATCACCCCGCCGGCCCCGAACGGCACCTCCGGCGTCGTGACCGAAGGCCCGTGGGCGCTGTTCCGCCTGCTCGACCAGGCGACCATCGAGGAAACCCGGCTGCCGGAGCGCTTCCGCGTGACGATCGAAGTGGCCGGACGAAAGGCCATTTTCGAGGTGACGGCCAACAGCGTGCAAAACCCGTTCCGTCTGAAGGCGATCGAGCAGTTCAGCTGCCCGAGCGGCCTCTGAGCGGGGTCGATCGTGTTCGGATTCGGTGCCTCGCACGCCACGCCCCCCCCGACGCCGGCCGGCTGGTACGGCAAGCTTCCGGCCACCGGCGACTTCGTCTCGCGACGCCTGCCCTCGGAATTCGTGGCGGCATGGGACGGCTTTCTCGGTGACGCCATTGCCGGCAGCAAGTCCCTGCTCGGCGAGGCCTGGCTTGAGCACTACCTGGCCAGCCCGATCTGGCAGTTCGTCGCGTTCCCGCCCCTTTGTGGCCCTGGCGCCTGGGTCGGCCTGATGATGCCGAGCGTGGATCGGGTCGGACGCTATTTTCCGCTCACGATCTGCAGCCGGCTCGGCGCCGTCCCGGACACGCTCGACGGGGCCGACACGCTGCTGGACTGGCTCAGCACGCTGGAGGGCGCGGCCCTCGGCGCGCTCAATCCCGACGCCAGCATCGAGGATTTCGAAGCCGCCCTCGAGCGCCAGTGCGAACTGACGCCGCTGCCAGCGGGTCGCTGCGGTGGCGACCGGCCGCTCGGCGAGCTGCGGCCCGAGCCGAGCCTCTTCATGCTCCGCGAGGGACCGGAAATGAGTACCTGGCTGGCGCAGGCCTTCTCGGATCCGGCCGGTTTTTCCGGCCACAGCCTGTGGTGGTCCTTCGCCGTCGATGGCGACCGGGTTCCGGCCGCGGTGGTCCGTGGCCTGCCCGGCTCGCAAAGCTACGCCCGCATGATCGGAGGCGCTTTCTGATGTCGATGTGCCGCCGCCCGACGCCTTCCCGCCCACTCCATCCCGCCCACCGGAGCCACCGTGTCACCAGCTGACGACAAGACCAGGGTCGCCTCCCAGGCCATCGACGAACACATGGCCGGCAATTCCCTGCCGATCGGCTCGCGCATCGGCGAGTTCGAGCTGACCGGCATCGTCGGGGAAGGGGGCTTCGGCATCGTCTATCTGGCCTACGACCACTCCCTCGAGCGCAGCGTCGCGCTGAAGGAGTACATGCCGTCATCCCTGGCCTCGCGTGTCGCGGGGTCCTCCGAAGTGCGGATCAAGACGCAGCGCAACGCCGAGACCTTCAAGGCCGGCCTGCGCAGCTTCGTCAATGAGGCCAAGGTCCTGGCCCAGTTCGACCACCCCGCCCTGGTCAAGGTCTACCGCTTCTGGGAAGAGAACGGCACCGCCTACATGGTGATGCCCTACTACGAGGGCATCACGCTCAAGGACTGGCTGCGCGAGCGGGGCGAGCCGCCGGACGAGGACACCCTGAAGCGCCTGCTCGGCCCAGTCCTGGAGGCCCTCGACGTCATCCATCGGGCCCAGATCTACCACCGCGACATCGCGCCGGACAACATCCTGCTGCTCGACGGGGACCGGCCCCTGCTGCTCGACTTCGGCGCGGCCCGTCGGGTGATTGGCGACATGACCCAGGCGCTGACCGTGATCCTCAAGCCGGGCTATGCGCCGATCGAGCAGTATGCCGAGGTGCCCGGCATGAAGCAGGGCGCCTTCACCGACATCTACGCCCTCGGCGCCCTCGTGTACTACGCGATTGTCGGCCGCACGCCGCCGCCCTCCGTGGCGCGCATGGTCAACGATTCGATGGAGCCGCTGACCAAGCAGGGCGAGGGCCGCTACAGCCAGCAGTTCCTCGCCGGCATCGACAAGTGCCTCGCGGTGAAGCAGGACGACCGTCCCCAGTCGATTCGCGAGATGTGGGACCTGCTGGGCATCCAGCAGGAATTCACCCAGGTCCTGCCGCGAACGACCGCACCGGATGACCGGGCCCGCCGCCTCGAGGAGATCGACCGCAGCGCCCGCTCCCCGATGCCGATGATTCTTGGCGGACTGCTGGTCGTCGCGGCGGCCGGCGGCGGCGCCTGGTATTTCCTGGGCCGGAAGGACGGCACGCCCACCCCGCCGCCGGTCATCGCCCAGCAGGACGCCCCGATCACGCCGACCGAACCGGTCAAGCCGCCAGCCCCCCCGGTCGAGCCTCCGCCAGCCGTGACCCCCCCGGTCGAACCGCCCAGGGTCGAGCCGCCAACGGAAGAACAGAAGCCGGCCGTGACTCCGACCCAGGACACGCCCACGGTCACGCCGGTGCCGCCCCCGAAGGGCGCCGACACGCCGGTCGAGCCGCCCAGGCGGCCGGCCCTGGCTGCCGTCGATCCGGTGCAGGCGCTACAGGCCATCTACCAGGGCCGCGATCGTGCCCGCAACGTGGCGGTGGACGTTTCGCGCACACGCGTGCGCATTGGCAAGGACAAGCCCTCGTTCCGCGTCCGGAGCGCCTCCTCGGGCTACCTCTACGTGATGATGGTCGGCACGGACTCCGAACACCTGATGATCCTGTTCCCCAACAGCATCGACAAGGACAACCGGATCACGGCAGGCAGTGAGCTCGTCCTGCCGCGCAGTGGATGGACCTTCGTGGCCGGCGGTCCGGCGGGTACCAACCACCTGGTGGCAATGGTTTCGGATGCACCCCGCGATTTCACGGCGGGCGGCATCGAGCGCGGCGAGCCCTTCGACGAATTCCCGCTGGCGCGGATCGCCGAACTGGCGGGCCGCCATGGCGGCAAGCTCGACTTCATGCCGGGCGCCGCCGATTGCGGCGGTGCGGCCGAATGCAGCCAGGGCTATGGCGCCGCGCTGTTCTCGATCGAAGAGATCAACTGAGCGCCCGGAGGGGCGGGCGCTAGCCATGGGCGGCAACCGGCGCGGACAGGGCTCAAGTTCGCCCTGACGGTGTCCGTAGAAGAGGCATGGGAGCGGCCACTCTGGCCTGCAGCATTCGATCGAGTAACCCGCCATGCCTTCCCCTGCCAACCCGCCGGACGACGCGACGCCGACTCTGCTGTTCGTCGACGACGAGCCGGGCGTCCTCTCGTCCCTGCGTCGTCTCCTCCGCCCCCAGCCGTACCGCGCTCACTTCGCCGCGGGGGGCGAGGAGGGTCTTCGCCTGCTGGCCGAGGAGCCGGTGGACGTGATTGTTTCCGACATGCGCATGCCGGTGATGGACGGCGCCCGGTTCCTCGAGCTCGCCCGCGCCAAGTGTCCGGATTCCTTGCGTATCCTGATGACCGGGCACGCCGATGTGCGGGCGACCATCGACGCCATCAACCGGGGCGAGATCTTCCGCTACATCAGCAAGCCATGGGACGACGGCGAACTGCTGGCGACCGTGCGGCAGGCCGTCGAGCAGCAGCGACTTAGGCGCGAGAACCAGCGCCTCGAAGCGCTGACCCGCGAGCAGAACGAGCACCTCAGGCGACTCAACGCGGAGCTCGAGGACAAGGTCCGCGCGCGCACCGCAGAGCTCGCCGCCAGGAACGAGTCGCTCAAGCTCGCCAACACCAGCCTGCGCCAGCACTTCCTGGTCTCGATCAAAACCTTCTCGTCGCTGCTCGAGATGCGCAGCGGCCAGATCGCCGGTCATGCGCGGCGGGTCGCCGAGCTCGCGCGCCGCGTCGCCGGCCGGCTCGGGCTGACCGAGAAGGAGCAACAGGACGTCTTCCTCGCCGGCCTGCTGCACGACGTCGGCAAGATTGGCTTCCCGGACGCCCTCCTGGCCCGCCCGGTCAATGGGCTGAGCGGGGAGGAACTCGGCCGCTACCGACGCCACGCCGCCGACGGCGCCACCGCAATCAGCCAGGTCGAGGAGCTGGCCGAGGCGGCGCGCCATGTCCGGTCGCACCATGAGCGCTTCGACGGCCAGGGCTTTCCGGACGGGCTGGCGGGCGAGGCGATCCCGATCGGCGCGCGGATTCTGGCCGTGGTGAACGATTTCGACGGTTACCGGCATGGCACCCGCAGCGAACATCGGCTCGACGAAGTGGCGGCGGTCGACGAGATCCGTCGCTCTGCGGGCCGCCGCCACGACCCGGCGGTGGTCGCCGCCTTCGCCGAGATCGTCGCCGGTTCCGCCGGCACGGTGGCCACCGAGGTTGTGCTCGAGGCCAGCCAGTTGCGCCCGGGCATGGTGATCGCCCGCAGCCTGAGGGGGCGTGACGGTACCCTGCTGCTGGCGGCGGACTACATCCTCGACGCTGCCCTGGTGCGCCAGATCCAGAAATATGCACGCAGCGAGGCCGGCGCCTTCCACCTGCACATCCGGGCAGACAAGCCGTTCGCCGAGTCGCCCGACGCCAAAGAAGGAGATTCGCAGTGAACCGGATCCTTGTCGTTGACGACGATGCGTCGATCCTCAGCTCGGTGCGTCGGCTTCTGCTCGCCACGCCATGCTACTCGGGCGGGCGCCACTATCCGCTCGAGGTCGAGTGTTTCGCGGATCCGGAGAGGGCCCTGGTACGTGCTCGCGTGCGTCACTTCGACCTGGTGCTGGCCGACTACCGGATGCCGGGCATGGACGGTGTGACCTTTCTCAAGGCCTTCCGCGACATCCAGCCCGACTCACCGCGGATGATCCTGTCCGGCTACGCCGATCTCAACGGACTCATCGGCGCGATCAACGAGGCCGGCATCGTCCGCTTCCTGTCGAAGCCCTGGAACGACTACGAGCTCGTCTCGGCGATCGGCCAGGCCCTCGCCCACCGCGCCCTGGTTGTCGAGAACCAGCACCTCGCCGACCAGATTCGGGTGGCGCGGGGCGACGCCAGCGCCGAGGCGGTGGCTCGCCGCGAGCTCGAGGCCGAGGAGCCTGGGATCACCCGGGTGCTGTGGGCCGAGGACGGCTCGGTGCTGCTCGATGAGTCGCTCCTGTCCGAGGACAAGCGATGACCGCACCGCAGCCGCCGTTGCCCCCAACCAGCGATAAAGGGCCTGTGAGCGATGCCTTCAGCTGGAACGCCGCTTTCGAGACCGGCTTTACGCTGGTGGACGACCAGCACCGCGGCCTGATTCGCATGATCAACGAGGCAGCACCGCTGCTCGCGTCGGCGGCGCCCATCGCGACTGCCCGGGCCGATGAGCTCCTTGACGCGTTGATCGACTATGCCGTGCGCCACTTCGCCGACGAAGAGGCCTTGATGGCGCGGTACGACCTCCTGCCCGATTACGTCGACCAGCACCGTCGGCAGCATCTCGAGTTCGCGAGCGAGGTCCAGTCGATGCGGTCGGCGTCGGCTGACGGTCAGCTCGATACGGTCTCGCTGCTGAAATTCCTGACCAGCTGGCTGACCTTCCACATCCTCGGCACCGACCAGATGATGGCCGCGCAGATCCGGGCCCTCGACAAGGGCGTCCCGGCGCGCCAGGCCTACCTCGAGTCTCGCGACCGGCGCGACGGCAATGCCGTCGCACCGCTGCTGGAAGCGCTGACCAACCTCTACCAGATCATCTCGCGCCGCAACCAGGCCCTGGTCGAGATCAACCGCTCCCTCGAGGCCAAGGTCAGCGAGCGCACCGCCGAACTGGCGCGGGAAAAGGGCGAACTGGCCGACGTGATCCGCAAGATGGAGCTGACCCAGAGCCAGTTGCTGCAGTCCGAGAAGATGGCGTCGATCGGCCAGCTCGCGGCGGGCGTGGCCCACGAGATCAACAATCCGGTCGGTTACGTGAATTCGAATCTCGGCACCCTCAGGACCTACGTCGAGCGCCTGCTCGAGCTGACCGACATCTACCGGGAGCTCGAAGATCTCGTGCCGGCATCACACCCGCTGCGCGCGCGGCTCGCGGCGGCGGCGCAGCGCGCCGACCTGGACTATCTGCGCGAGGACATCGTTGACCTGCTGCGCGAATCCCAGGAGGGGCTCGGCCGCATCAAGGGCATCGTCGCGGACCTCAAGGACTTCGCGCATGTCGGCGAAGTCGAGTGGCAGGACGCCGATATCAATGCCGGCCTCGACAGCACCCTCAATGTGGTCTGGAACGAGCTCAAGTACAAGGCAGAGGTGATCCGCGACTATGGCACGCTGCCGAGCGTGCGCTGCCTGGCGGCGCAACTCAATCAGGTGTTCATGAACCTTCTCGTCAATGCAGCCCAGGCGATCGAAGGCAGCGGTACGATCACCGTCAGAACGCGCGATGAGGGGGAGCGGGTGCTGGTCGAGATCGCCGACTCCGGCAAGGGGATGAGCGAGGTGGTCCAGAAGCGGATCTTCGAACCCTTCTTCACGACCAAGCCCGTCGGCAAGGGGACCGGACTCGGGCTGTCCATCGCCTGGGACATCGTCCGCAAGCATGACGGCGAGATCGATGTCGTCAGCCGGCCCGGCGAGGGCACCTGCTTCTCGATCCGGATTCCCGTCTACCACGAGGGATCCGATGCCTGACGGCGCCCTCCCTCGCGGCCAGGAAGGCGGCGGGCTGCATGACGGCATGGCCACCGCCTCGGGGCAGCGGCACATCCTGCTCGTGGACGACGAGGAGAGCATCCTCAGTTCAATGCGGCGCCTCCTGCGCCCCGACGGATACTGCATCCACACCGCGCGCAGCGGTCAGGACGGCCTGGAAGTCCTCGCGTCGGCGCCGATTGGCGTGATTGTCAGCGATCAGCGGATGCCGATGATGAGTGGTGCCGAATTCCTCGGCGAGGTGAAGCGGCGTTTTCCCGACACGATGCGGATCGTCCTTTCCGGCTACACCGAACTCAACGCCATCACCGACGCGATCAACCAGGGCGCGATCTACAAGTTCCTCACCAAGCCGTGGGACGACGACCTGCTGCGTTCACACATCCGCGAGGCCTTCGAGGTATTCGAGATGCGCAGCGCCAACCGCCGGTTGCAGTTGCTCAACCGAGCGATCATCGATGCCGTGCCGGACGCGATCCTGCTGGTGGATGTGGCGAGTGGGCTCATCGTGACGGCCAACCGGGCCGCCGCGGAGATGCTCGGGCACGAGCTGGGCGCGCTCACCGGCATGCCCATCAGCGAGATCGAGACGCTTCCCCTCGACTGGAGCTACTGGCAGGACATTTCCAGCGGGGAGTTCTGGCCCCTCAATGGCGTCGAGACCGAGTATCGGCTGCGTTCGGGCGCCCTGCTGCCGGTCCGCAAGTCCACTTCGTGCATCGATGCCGAATCCGGTCGCCAGGTCGTGATGGTGGTCCACGACCTGCAGATGGAGCGCGCATTCGAAGCGACGATGGCCCTGCTCAACTCGGAACTGTCGTCGATTCTGGAAGCCACGCCCCAGGGACTGCTCGTTCTCAACCAGGACCGCTCCCTCTACCGGCTCAATCGGCGCCTCGTGTCGCTGTTCGACATCCCGGAGGCAACGGTAGAGCGTGGCGATGGCAGTCTGCTGCTGCAGTACATCGGCAACTGTGCCGTCAGTCCCGCAGATACGCACGCCGAACTGTGCCGCGCGTTGGACGCAACCGAAGGCACCGTCCATGGCGACTTCCTCCTGCGGCAGGGCGACGGGCAGGTGCGGTGGTACGCCAATCCCCGGCTGACGCCGGACGGTTCCATCGGGCACGTACTGGGATTCGTCATTGACGAGGAGGACCCGGGCCTGCCCGCCGCGCCGCCTCGATAGCGTGCCGGGCGGCCGCCGTGCGCCCTGTCACGACCGTCGGGCGCGACCGGCTCAAGTCCGCGGCCGGGACGGCCGATTGGAATCGCAGGAGGAGAACGCATGAGCGCCATGTCATCGATCGCCCTGTCGGGCCTGAACCGGGCGACCCTCGGGATGCAGGTGTCCGCCCACAACGTGGCGAATGCCAGCACCAGCGGGTTTACGCGGCAGGAGCTCGTCAGCCGGACCCAGCCCGCGGGGGGTGTCAGCGCGACGGTGCGCAACGCGTCGGTCCCCGGCGCCGACCTCGAGCGTGACCTCGTCGGCCAGATGCAACTCAGCTACGAATTCAAGGCCAACATCCTCAGTCTCAAGGCTGAGGACGAACGTCTCGGCCAGTTGCTCGACCTCACCGCCTGAACGCGTCGCCCGCGACGCATCCGGCTAGCCGCCGATGGCGCGCAGCCCGACCAGTAGCTGGTTGCGGTCGGCGGGGTCGCTGACCTCGCCCGCCAGCAGCTCATGAAACTGGTCGAGCGACCCGGCTCGCCGCGCTGCCCGTTTGACGACGACCTTGGCGATCGGCCCGATGTGGCGCGCCAGCAGCCGCGTCGCCGCCACAAGCACCTCGTCCGGCAGGTCGAGTCCCGCACCGCTGCCCAGCACCTGCGTCTGGGCGAGCACCGTCTGCCCCACGCCAGCCGCGCCGGCGCCATGGCCCGAGCCGGTCCGCCGCGCCAGGAAGGTGTCCCGGTCGCGGCCGGCGGGCAATTTGTCGGCCAGCTCCTCGTACAGCTCGTTGAGCGTCGTCGCCTTGCTGGCGGCGCGCTTGACCAGCACGCTGGCGACCGGCCCGATGACCGAGGCCAGGTCCCGCTCGACGCTGGTGAGCGTCGAGCGTTCGATGGTCGTGCTGCGCGTACTGCTCTGGCTGCGCGAGTGCAAGGATCCGTGCGTAGTCGGCTGCGACGGGTCGAAGCTCGGCCGTTCAAGTTTGCCGACCGTGCGGATCACGGTCTCTTCCGAGACGGTGCTCGCGGCCTGCATGTTGAGTTCGTGCTCCAGCGCGAGGCGCAGGGTGTCCCGAAACACGCCGGCCGTCGGGAAGCGATCGTCGGCGCGCTTGGCCAGCGCCCGGTCGATGATGCGCTCGAAAGCGGCAGGCACGCCGGGATGGACCTGTGAGGCCGGGGTCGGGTTCTCGTGACAGATCCGGTAGGCCAGTGACTCCATCGACCCCGTGAACGGTCGCTGGCCGGTCAGCAGCTCGTACAGCATGACGCCGACCGAGAACACGTCCGAGCGGGCGTCGGCCGAGAGGCCCATGAACTGCTCGGGCGACATGTAGCTGGGCGTGCCGATCACGGTGCCGACCTGGGTCAGTTCGGACGATTGCAGCCGTGCCACGCCGAAGTCGGTGATCTTGACCTTGCCCTGGCTGGTGATGATCAGGTTGGAGGGCTTCACGTCGCGGTGGACCACGCCCTGTTCGTGGGCGTAGGCCAGGCCATCCAGCAACTGCATCACCACGCTGACCGAGTCGCTCAGGGGCATCACCCCGATCTGCGAGAGGTACTCCTTGAGGCCGAAGCCCTCGACGTACTCCATCGCGATGAAGCTGACGTCCTGGTCTTCGCCGTATTCGTACACCCCGACGATGGACGGGTGGGTCAGGCGTCCGGCCGCGCGCGCCTCGTTGCGGAAGCGCGCGATGGCGTCCTCGACCCCGGAGTCAAGATGATCGTTGCGGATCGTCTTGAGCGCGACGGTCCGCTCGATCGCCGGATCGAAGCCGCGGTAGACGGTCCCCATGCCGCCCCGGCCAAGGATGCCGACGATCTCGTACTTGCCGAGGCGGCGGGGCATGTCGGACATGATCGGTCCCGCCTCAGTCCTCGATCATCTGGAAGGCCTGCACCAGGCTCTTGCGCATGCGGCCGAAGGCCTGGGTGAGCTGGGAGATCTCGTCACGGCCGCGGGCCTCGAGATCGCCGGCTTCCAGGTTGCCCAGGCTTACCTCGTCGGCCACTCTGGCCAGCTGATTGACCGGCCGGATCACGAGTACGTTGAGCAGCAGGTTGAGGGCGATGAAGATGAAGGCAAAGACGCCGGCCAGCGAGCCCATGAAGACAACGAAGGTCTGCTTGGCCCGCTCGAACGGTACCGAGGTCGGCACCGACACCACCTGGGCGCCGATCACTTCGTCGAGTTGCCAGCCGAAACCGTTGGCGTTGCCGTAGCGGGCGATCATGGTCTGCGGTGCAGCCTCGACCGTGCTGTGGCATTGCAGGCAACCGGGGCTCTTGATCTGGATCGGACGGGCCATGAACAGGGATTCGCCCTGAGGGGTGTCGCGCAGGCCGATCTGTTCGGTCAGACCGCTGTCGTTGCGGAAGGCGTGGACGATGTCGGCCTCCCAGTCGCTCGCCCGGTCGCGCGGATTGGTCGGGTTCAGCGTGGCTTCCTTGTAGGCGTACTCGGGGTGGTTTTTGCGCAGGGTCTCGAACGTTTCCTGGGCGCCGTAGGCCGGCACGGACTGGGGCAGGAACTCGTACTTCATCTGCGTCGCGAGCAGCGGCTTGATCTGCGTATTGGTATAGGCCCGCACCGCGGAGGCCGCCTCCATCATGATCCGTGCGTTCTGGACAACTTCCTCGCGGGCGTTCTGCTGCAGCACCTGCCACGAAATCAGCCCCGACGCCGCGAACCCGAGCAGGAACACCACCAGGAATACCAGGTTGAACTTGACGACCAGCTTCATCAGCCTCTCCGTTGTGCGCCGGCAGGGTTCGCGGGCTGCCCGGCAAATGGCACCGGCGGCTGCAGGCTGCGCAGCCGCCGGTGCGTGTATGGATGTGTCCGGTCCGCCGTCAGGCGAGCCGGCGGATTACTTGAGCGTCGTGATCGTGACGCGCCGGTTCTCGGGGGCCGTCGGGTCGTCGGCGTTGAGCAGTTCCGACGAGCCCTTGCCTTCGGCTCGCAGGCGGCTGCGGTCGATGCCGTGGGCGCCGACCAGGTAGTTCATGACGCTTTCGGCTCTGGCCTGCGACAGGCGGTAGTTCAGATCGTCGCCGCCCCGCGGGTCGGCGTGCCCTTCGATGGCGAAGTTGAACTTGGCCAGAGAGTCGGCCTGAAGGGCCTTGCCAACGACGTCGAGGGAATCCTTGGCCTCGTCACGCAGGTCGGCCGAGTTGGTCTCGAAGGTGATCAGCAGCGAGGCCTGGGCCTTCTTGGCCACCTGCTTGGCAGGTGCTTCCGGCTGGTCCCGCATGATCTTGATGGAGCGGGTCCGCACGCCGGGCGTGGTCGCCGCAGGCGTGCCGCCTTCGGCATCCATCTGGGGCGTCAGCGCCTCGATGAGGGCCGATTCGGTAATGTCGTTGCCGCGCAGGACCCGATCCTGGGCCTGGGCGCCGAGGGGAAGACAGGCCGCCAGCACGATGACGGCGACGCGTTCAATGATGTTCATGGTGAGTCTCCAAGTGACGCTTGCTGCTGATTCCAAAATAGCACCTGCCGGCGACCGTGCGCTGTGCCGGATACCGGCAATCGGCGCGTGATGCGGAACTACACCACGCCGCTGCCATGGTCCGAGGCGTGGCCGGCACGACTAACCGCCGAGGATCTGGGTCTGGGTATCGTCGTCATCCAGCCACACGGCCACGGCAGTGTAGTTGTCGTGGCCCGGCCGGGCATTGGCAAGCAGTTCTGCCTCCATCAGCTCCAGCCACTGTCTGGGTGACCCGGCGCGCTCGAATAGTTCAAGCATTTTCTCCTCGTGCACGAACTCCCACCACCCGTCCGTGCACAGGAGGAACACATCGTTGTGGCGCAGGCGCAGCGGCTGGGCGGCAAAGCTGGCCTCGAAATCGTCCTCGGTGCCGAGCGCCGACAGCAGCACGCTGCGCTGCGGATGTGAGCGCAGGGCGTCCACGTCAGCGTAACCGGCATCGACCAGGCTCTGGACCACGCTGTGGTCGCGGGTCTGGTGCAGGATCCGGCCGTCGCGGATGCAGTAGAGCCGTGAATCGCCCACATGCCCCCAGACGGCCGCCGCGTTGTCGCGATCGATGGCCAGGATCACGACGGTCGAGCGCATGTTGCGCAACTCGGCCGACTGGTACTGCTGTTCGATCACCGCCTCGTTGGCGTCCTGCAGCAGCTCGGCGACGCCCTCGATGGTGGCTTCGGCACGCTCGCGGAAACTGCGGGCGATCATCTCGACCGCGACGCGCGAGGCGACGTCCCCGCCGCCGTGCCCGCCAGCGCCGTCGCAGACCACCCAGCAGCCGGCACTCTCTCCGACCCAGAAGGCGCAGGAGTCCTCGTTGTATCCGCGCCCGCCGGGCTGGGACAGAGTGGCAGTTTCAAGATCCAATGCGATCCCCGGTCTCAGGCCTGTTCATCCTGCGCCTGTTCCAGGCGCTCGATCTGCTCTTCGTAGGCGCGCAGGAACTCCTTGCCGAACAAGGTGTGGAAGTCGTCTTCCGCCTCGCGCGAAATCTCCTGGTACATCTCGTTATAGAGGTCCCAGAGTTTGGACTTGCGATTCATCGGCAGCAGGCTGTCCACGACCGACTTCTTGGTCAGCCGGCGCTCGAGGGTATCCGGCGTGAAGCGCTTGAGGACGCCTTCGAGGGCGGCACGCATGCCTGCCATGAAGCCGAACTGGTGGGAGCGCAGGTCGTTGTAGGCATCGCGCATCGCCTCGGTCGGCGTCATGAAGCCCTTGCGGGGCGGGCCGAACAGGTGACTGAGCGCCATTCCGATGTTGGGAGAGAACTTGAGCGGGTTGTTGCCGCGGCTGACGATCATCGTCACCTCCGCGCGCACCTCGCGCTTGGTCATTGCGCGCGCCAGGAGCAGGTCGAGTGTCCCCTGGGTGCTCTCGCGGATCAGTGCGCCGATGTTCTCCATCATCTGCGGCGTGAGGGGGCCCTCGATGGGCAGCTCGCCGGCCCTCAGACCTCGCTTCAGCGCCGCGATCAGCTCGTCGGACGATGCGCCCGCCGCCGGCGCCGGGGCGCTCGCGGGCGCGGCCGCCGGTGCTTCTGCCGGCCGGGGCGCGGCTGGCCGGGATGGCGGGGGCGGCGGCGCGTCGGGCTCGGGGGCCGTCGCCGTGGCCCGGGCGGGCGGCGGTGGCGCGGGCCTCGGCGCCGGCGCGGACGGGCGCTCTGTCACGGGAGGCTTCGGGGCGGGCGGCGCGCTGGCCGCGGGCCTGGCGACCGGTTCCTCCGGCGGCTGCGGCGTGACCTTCGGGGGCGGGGGCGGCGTTTTCGCCACGGGGCTCAGGCCGAGCATTGTGTCGTCGGGGATCTGGGCCGCGCCCGGAATCTTGAACGAACCCTGGATCTCGGGGATGTTGTCCGGCTCGCTCTGGGGGGCGATCGGCGCCGCAGCGCCACCGAACGCGACCAGCGGATCCTGGCTGCCCTGGCTGCCGGGCGCCGGCTTGGCATCCCCCAGCGGTGAGCCCGCGAAGGGATCCGGCGCCCGCTTGCCCTTGTCGAGGGCAAACAGCGAGTCGAGGTCGGCCGACTCGCCGTAGTTGTTGCGGGCCACGCCGGCGTCGGACAGGCCGAGGTCGTTCGGCAGGGACGCGTCGGGCTTCTTCTCCGGCGGCGCGGCGAACGGATCGGCAAACGGGTCGAAATCGTCGGGGATGCCGCCCAGCGACGATGACGAGGCCGACGATCCGCCACCCAGGCCGGCAAAGAGGTCGTTGCTGCCGGCGGATGGCATGGCGGGAGGCGGTGGCGGCGGGGGCGGCTCGGGCGTCGCGACCTGGGGCGGAGGCGCGATGCTGGCGAACGGGTCCGGCATCGACGGCGAACCGCCGCCAAGCAGGTCATCGAACGTGCCCCCGCCCGAGGACGGAGGCGGTGCGTCGCCGAACAGGCCGAGGGGGTCGGCCGACCCGGCCGGCGGGGGCGCTGCGGGCATCGGCGGCGCGGGCACCGGCGTGGCCGCGGCCGGTGGGGCGGCGACCGGCGCGATGCCTTCGGCCGCTTCGACACGAATCAGGTATTCGCCGATCGCGAGCACGTCGCCCTCGGTCAATGGCGCCGTCATGCCATGCCCGATCGGGCGGCCATTCAGCAGGACGGGGTTCGACCCCTGGTCCGCCACCGAATAGCGGCCGTCGCGGCACATGACCTTGGCGTGGATTCGCGAGACATGTCGCTCGGGATCCGGCAGGTACAGCTTGTTGTTTTCGGAGCGTCCGACGGTGCCGCCGGAACTGTCGAAGGTCGCTTCCCGCGGTTCGGGCAGCGGACTTCCTCTGAAGGATTCAACTCGCAAACGGATCATCGTTCAATTCCGATCGGTCTTCTGGGGTCTCGTGCCGCGCCGGTGCGGATCATTATGGCACACCCCCGGCATGCACATTGTCTTGGGAGGACGGCGGCATCCGCCCCTGCGGGACGCGGCCAGCATGGCCCTATTGATCGTCAAAAAACGTGCAGCCGCGTGGGCGTGGATCACGACGACGAGAAAATCCCGGCATATACTGAGGTCGCTGTAATTAAATTTTTCGAGGGGAATAGGGAATGAAGATCCGGATTCTCGCTGCATCTGTCGCTCTCGCCGGTATGGCCGGCCTCGCCCATGCGCAGACGGCGTGTGTTTCACCGACCAGTGATTTCTACGGTCTTGCCGTTGCGGTCGGCGCCGACTGCGGCACGGCAAGCTACACGACCGCCCAGGAGCTGATCGATGGAATCGATACGTCCGAGCTGTCGACCGTGAACGCGAACTACGATGGCACGCAGATTGCCTCGATGGACATCTTCTTCAATTCGCTGCCGATTGCCCTGGCCTTCCCGAACAGTGGCTTTACCGGCAGTGGCGCCGAGCTGACCTTCTCGATTCCCGAACTGGGGATCAACGAGACCTTCCTCGGCGCTGACCGGGATGCATCCCAGGACCTGCTCGAGGATTATCTGAAGGATTCCGGCGTCATTGCCGACATCATGAAGTATCAGGCGGCCAATTCGCCGCACAGCCCGATCTCAGGTCCCGGCGGCGTCATCCCCACGGCGGTTTCCGCCGACTTCTCGGAAACCTTCGACACGATGCCGGCCGAGGCCGAGAGCCAGCCGGTGAGCGTGATCGGTGCCGGGCTGGGCTTCTCCAGCCTGTCGGTCGATGACCGCGACACCACCGTCACGACCATCCCCATCTCGTATGCGGTGCGCAACACGATCGACCCGCGTCGCCAGCTGGTCTTCAGCATGCCCATCACGATCGCGGACACGGATGGCGCCAAGGCCTACTCCGTCTCGCTGGGCGTGGGCTATCGCTTCCCGATCAACGAGGCCTGGACGCTGACCCCGGCAATCCGCTACGGCGTGACGGCCTCCGAGGACCTCGCCACCGTGGCCGGGGTCGCGTCTGCCACGCTGGCGAGCACCTATGCCCTGCGCTTCAGCGGCTTCGACATGGCCATCGGCAACATGGTCGGCTACTACACGACCACCAAGGTCAGCGCGGGCGACTACTCCTTCGATCCGGACATCAACAACACCGTGCTGCGCAACGGCGTGATGCTGTCCCAGCCGGTGACCTGGGGCGGCAAGAAGCTGGCCATCGAATACTCGGTGATCGACACCCGCTACCTGGGTACCGAGATCTACGTGGACAACACCCAGGAACTGGGCATCACCGTCGGCACGAACCGCAGTGCCTTCTCGTCGCGTTCCTACCTTCGCGGTGGCATCAACCTGATGCGCGGCAAGGACACCACCGGTATTTCCCTGAATATCGGCTACTGGTTCTGAGGGCGCGGCGGTGGCCGGCAAGGCACCGACCCGAAAGACGATCCCGGCGCTGGCCGGGGTCGTCGCCCTCTGCGTCGGCCTGCTCGCCACGCCGGTCCGGGCCGACACCTATTCCGACGTCTCCGGGTTTGCCACGACGGGCCGCTTCGACGAGATCGAGCGCCTGCTCGAGGGCATCGCGGACAAGCGCGAGCTCTCCAACCAGGAGCGCCACGCGCTGTGCTTCGCCCACTCCAAGACCAAGCGGTACGACCGCCTGCTGCCCTGCCTCGATGCCCTCGAGAAGGGGCTGAAGGACGGCTCGCCGCACACCTGGCTGTTCGGCCTCGACGATGCCACGCCCGTCGTCTATCTGATGCGCGCCGTGGCGCGTACCGACCTGGCCCAGTATCGCGAAGCGCTCGCCGAGGCCCAGAAGGCGGTGGACTGGCTGGATGGCGACACCGACGGCTTCGCCGACATCGCGATCGAGGCCTACGCCGTGCGGTCGATCGCGTCCACCCTGTCGGGCGACCCCGAACAGGGACGCAAGCTGGCCCGTGCGCTCGAGGACCTCGACCTCGGCTGGGGCGAGGCGCAGGATTACGCGACCATCCGCTCCCTGGCGCTGGCGCGCTGCTACGCGGCGCTGGGCGACTATCCCCAGGTGCTGCGCGCGATCCGCGAGGATGACAACTTCGAGTGGCGCGTCTGGGCCGACAACCTGGTCAGCGGCGCCAGCCTGCGGGGTATCAGCAACTGGGTCTGGGTCGAGCTGCCGCGGGGCTTCCTGCTCAATCGCGCGCTCCTCGAGACCGGCAAGCTCGGCGAGGCGCGGGACGGCCTCGACAAGTTGCTGGCGGCGTCCGCCGCACCGGCCAACGGCGAGATATTCTGGATGATGCTCTACGACCGCGGCCGGATCGCAGCGCGCGAGGGCCAGCAGGACGACGCCATCCGCTACTTCCGGCAGGCGATCGAGGCGATCGAGCTGCAGCGCTCGTCGATCAACACCGAGGCCGCCAAGATCGGATTTGTCGGCGACAAGCAGGCGGTCTATGCCGAGCTGATCGAGATGCTGCTGGCGGCAGGACGAAACAACACCGCCTTCGATTACATGGAGCGATCGAAGGCCCGGGCGCTGGTGGACATGCTGGCGGCCAAGAACGACTTCCTCATCGCCGGGGCTCGGTCCGGCGAGGCGCGCGAGACCTTCTCCCGGCTGAAGGAGGCGATGCTCCAGCGCCAGGTGCAGGTGCCGGTCGGCGGGGACGCCACGCGGGGCTCGGTCCAGACCATGAGCCTGGAGGAGATCAAGGCCCGCCTGGCCGTGATCGCGCCGGACCTGGCTTCGCTGATCTCGGTGTCTTCCCTCACCACCAGCGACGTGGAGGCCCGACTCAACGACGAGGAGGCGGTGCTCGAGTACTACGGCCATGGGGGCAAGCTCTATGCGGCCCTGTTGAACCACGGCAAGGTCCAGGTGACCGAAATCGACAGCGATGGCCTGCAGGACGCCGTGCGCGCGTTCCGGCGTGCCATCGAGGAGCGCACCGACGACGTCGAGCGCCAGGCCCGAACCCTCTACGACCGCCTGATCCGGCCGGTCAAGGGCCTGGACCAGACCGTCAACCTTTTGATCGTGCCCCACGGCATCCTGCACTACGTTTCCTTCGGGGCCCTCCACGACGGCGAGGACTACTGGCTCGAGAAGCGCAGCATGCGCTTCCTGCCCAGCGCCAGCGTCGTGGGCTTCCTCGATGCGCCGAAAGAGCTGCGGGCGCCTGCCAGGCTGCTGGCCTTCGGCAACCCGGACCTCGGTGACCCCCGATTCGACCTGCCGAGTGCCCAGCGCGAGGTCGAGGTGATCAGCGAGATGGTGCCGGAGAGCCGAGCCTTCGTCCGCCGGCAGGCCAGCGAGACCGAGTTCAAGCAGAACGCCAGCCGCTACCGCTACCTGCACATCGCATCCCACGGCGAGTACAACGCGGACAACGCCTTGCAGTCGCGCCTGTTGCTGGCCAAGGACGCCACCAACGACGGGTCGCTGACCACCGACGAGCTCTACAACCTGCAGCTCGATGCCGAGATGGTCACCCTGTCGGCCTGCGAGACCGGCCTAGGCACCGTGCTGTCGGGAGACGACGTGGTCGGCCTGACGCGGGGCTTCCTGTACGCGGGGGCGTCCAATATCGTGGCCTCCCTGTGGCAGGTGGACGATGACGCCACGACGCTGCTGATGCAGACCTTCTACCGTCGCCTCGAGGCGGGCGACTCGAAGCGCCACGCCCTGCGCGAGGCGCAGCTCGTCACCCGCAAGAAATACCCGCACCCCTTCTTCTGGGCTGCGTTCTTCGTCACCGGTACCGGCCGCTGAGGGCCGCCGCCGCGCCGGCTCAGCCGAGCTGCGCGCGCATCCAGCCCGGCGCCGCGAGCCAGCGCTGGCTCGCGGTGTCGAGATACTGTCGCGTGGCCGGGTTGTAGGCGATGCTCATCACTTCCCGGGTCGCCGGATGCTTGACGGTCCGGGTGGTGGCGCCATCGGTGTGACAGGGCGGGATGTAGGTGAGCACCCGGGGGCGGGCATCCGGTGCATGCCCCGGGTCGATGTAGGTGATCATGCGCGGATGGGCGAGCGCGGTATGGAAGCCCCGCTCCGGGTCGCCGCCACCATAGACCGTATTCATCCGCCGGCCCGCGCCGGCGGGCCCAGGGTCTGAATGTCGCGGTCGATGCCAAATGCACCGCGTCGCCCGTGTCCGGTCTTGTTGACCATCGCCTGCGCAGATCAATGACACTCCACTGAATTCCAGCTTGGTACAGAGGGGGCGCGGCGCGGATTCAGCTGCGTGGGCCGCGTCGAGTGTCGCGAGGGCCTCGTCGTGCTGGCCGCGCGCCGCGTCGGCGTAGCAGTCTGCGAGCAGGCAGACGGCCTCGATGTGGGCGCCATCGCGCGCAGGTCGGGCGCATCGCGCACGGGCGGCTCCTCTGGTGGGGCGGGCGCCGACGGGGTGCCCCCTACGCACGATAGTTCAGTCCCGGCGGCCACCAAAGCCCGGGAGCCACCCGCTCAGTCCGGCCACACCCCCAATGCGTGCAACTGGCGCGTCGCCGCCTCGGCCCAGCCCCGGTTGGCAGCCGGGCTCGCCGGACTCGGATGGAGGACGCGTCCGAGCTTTGGCGCCAGATCGCCGGCGGCGACCCTGGCCCGTGCCTCCGCCCAGGCGCCCACGCCGATCACCCACTCGGGTTCGAGCAACTGGACGAGGCGGCGCAGATGGGCGTCGCAGATCTCGAGCAGGGGTCGCTGTTCGGCTGCCGGCAGCTTGTCGGGTGTCAGGTTCCGGCCGCCGTCGAAGAAGGCCAGCGGGCAGTAGTTGGCAACCAGGTGATCGGCGAAGAAGGCCTCCGCCGTGCCGAAACGTGCCTGGAAGAGACCCCACAGACGGCGTCCGCTGACCTCCGAGCGGGGGCAGGCGAAGCCTTCGACCGGGCGCTTGGGGTTCTGCCCGGCGGGCGCATCCACCGGCGCCTCGAGCCCCATCCAGTCGCGTACCGCGGCGATCTCGCCGAACGGTACGCCGGTCTGCACCATGCCGAAGGGGCCCGGGTTCATGCCCAGGAAGATCACGCGCTTGGGGCTCGCGCCGTAGCGGGTCAGGTAGGCCTCCGCACTCCTGCGGGCATAGTCGAGCGGGTTGTAGACGTGCGAGACCGGGGCCGAGAAGCGCAGCCCGGCCAGTTCGCGCGAGAGGATTCGGGCGGCATCGACCAGTGCCTGGCCGAGGGCCGGATCGGGGTTCGGACGGATCATGGAGAGGACTCCTCGGGACGGTCGCCATGCCACGGCGCCACCTTCAGCAGCAGTGCCATGCCGGGGAAGGCCAGCACGAAGCATAGCCAGAAGAACGATTGCCAGCCGAGGGCCTCGACCAGGAAGCCGGCGGTGGCGTTGATGAAGGTCCGCGGCACGGCCATCAGGCTGGTGAACAGCGCGAGCTGGGTCGCCGTATAGGCCGGGTGGGTGGTGCGCGCCATGAAGGCCACAAAGGCGGTGGTACCCAGGCCTGCGCCGATGGCCTCGCCCGCGATGACCAGCGCGAGGGCCACCAGTCGCCCGGTGTCGGACGGCGCCGGACCGAGCCAGGCGAGCCAGGCGAAGCCGAGGATCGTCACCAGTTGCACGACGCCGAACAGCCACAGGGCGCGGTTGATGCCGAGCCGGATCATCCAGATGCCACCGAGGATACCGCCGGCGACCATCGGCCAGAGGCCCGCGTTCTTGGCGATCAGGCCGATCTCGGTCTTCGAGTAGCCCATGTCCAGGTAGAACGGCGTCGCCAGCGCGGTGCACAGGGAATCGCCCAGCTTGTAGAACAGCATGAAGGCCAGCACCAGGGCGGCCGACGCGACACCGTGGCGCGAGAAGAACTCGTGGAAGGGCTCGACCACGGCGTCGCGGAGCGTACGCGGTGCCGTGTCGGCGATCACGGGCTCGCGCACCATCAGGGTCATCACGATGCCCGGCAGCATGAACAGCGAGGTGATCAGGAAGACCATGTCCCAGGGCAGGCGGTCGGCCAGGATCAGCGACAGCGAGCCCGGCACGAGACCCGAGATGCGGTAGGCGTTGACGTACATCGCGTTGCCGAGCCCGAGCTCCGCGTCGGGCAGAATCTCGCGTCGCAGGGCATCAAGGGCGATGTCCTGGGTGGCCGAGAACAGGGCGAGCGCGGCGCTGACCGCGACGACCCAGGGCAGGTGTTCGGTCGGCGAGAGCTGGCCGAGCCAGGCAATCGAGGCCACCAGCCCGATCTGGGTCACCAGCATCCAGCTGCGCCGGCGCCCCAGGCGGGGCAGGATGCCGAAGCGGTCGAGCAGGGGTGCCCAGAGGAATTTCCAGGTGTATGGAAACTGGATCAGGGCGAAGGCTCCGATCGTCTTCAGCGACAGGCCCTCCGTGCGCAGCCAGGCGGGCAGCAGGTTGAACAGCAGGTAGAGGGGCATGCCCGAGACGAAGCCCATCACGATGCACACCAGCATGCGGCGGTTGAGCAGGGCGGTGAGCCAGGCGGGGCGGGTGATGGGCAAGCGGGCTTCCGTGGGGGGCGTGGCGGGGGTGTCAGCGATTATCCCAAAGCTGCCGCCGGGACGTATCGGAGCGACAATTCACGACACAGTGAACACAATTCGATACTTTCCTTGCACTCTCGTGGCGCATGCCTAGAATGGCGCGCTCAAAAAGCAAATCCATAGACCGCAGGAGGAGAACCCTATGCCGCACCACGTCATCGTCTCCTTCGGCGAAGAGCGGGAGTACGAATTCCCGCTCGCTGATGCCGAAGTGGCCGAGATAGACCGGGATGCTGCCCGGGCCTGGCTGGCGAAGGAATTTGAGGATCTCGAGTGCTCACCGACCAACCCGATGGGGAAGGTCCTGGTGCTCGACATGGTACTCAACGTCGCCAAGTACGGTGGTGAAACGCGTTTCCGCGATGGCGGCGCGTGGGCGAAGGACTTCGCCCGCATGACCGCGGCGGCGCTCAGCCGTTCGGCCATCCGGGTGGACGTGGCAGGGTTCACGGTGGGCTGAACGGTCCGCCAGGCGAGACAGGCAGGGGTCTGCATCTTCCGGGGTGCAGGCCCCTGTTCTTTGTGCGGCGTCGGGAGGCGCCGAAGCCGGTGCGCCTCAGGCCCGGCTGGCGAGCGTCGAGGCGAGCCAGATCATCAGCACGCCGATCGCGATGAACACCACCAGGGCCCTGGCGGAGCTGCCGCGCTTCGGTGCCGAAGAGGCGGCCGGGTGCGCCTGCTCGAAGCGGCCGCGCAGGCGCGCGAGGCGCGCTTCCCTGGTCTGGTGCGTGGTGCGCAGCGGGGTCACGTTGTCCTTGGCCATGGTCTCGGGTCCTACTCCAGGAAGCGGGCGTTCCAGGCCGCAAAGCGGCGGTAGGCCTCGGTCTTCATTTCGTACTTGTCGGCAAAATCCTTCGGCTCGAGCGGATCGAACACATGGTAGTTCGCGCGGTTGTTCACCGTGCCCATCATGTGCCGGATCTTGTCCGGTAGCGTGTGCGGGTCCTGCCACTCGAAGTCGTCCTGCGCCTCATAGTGCAGGAAGACCGGCACGATGGGCACGCCGGTGCGCATCGAGACCTCGAAGGCGCCGGACTTGAACGCATCGTGCAGTCGCCGCCCCTTGCAGCCACCCTCCGGGTAGAGGGCCAGGTTGGCGCCGCCCTCGACCGCACGCACCATGGTCTCGACGGCCTGCTGGCGGGAGTCCGGATCGTCGCGGTCGACGTAGAGCGTCCCGGCCGCCTGGCTGATCCGGCCCACCAGAAACCAGTCCTTCACCTGGACCTTGGCGAGGGACACCACGTCGAACAGGGCCGGGATGCCGATGTCCTCGAAGGCCGAGGGATGGTTGGCGATCAGGATGAAGTGTTCAGGCAGCCGTCGGCGATTATGCTGGTGCAGGCGCAGGTCCACGTCGAGGGCCCGCACGAAGCTGCGGCACCAGGTGTGAAACAGATGGGCCACCGGATGGCGACCGCGCCAGGGCAGGTAGGTCAGCCCATAGACAATCAGCGTCAGGACGGCGAAGTCGATCCAGCCGGCCAGCTTTCGCAGGGCACGCAACAGGGCCAGCATTGGCGCGGTGGTCTCCGGGTGAGTCGGTGGCCCGAGTGTAGCCCCGCCCCCGCCCACGCGGCCAGCGGCCGGTCAGTGGGCCTCGTCCGACTGGCCCGCGGGCGGGCGGTCCAGGTCAATGCCCAGCTCGGCCACGCGGCGATAGAAGGTCGAGCGCGACACGCTGAGCAGCCGGCAGGCGGCGGTCACGTTCCAGC
>JBNLCM010000010.1:0-4145 GCA_050303815.1 Rhodocyclaceae bacterium | reverse complement strand
AGCTCAACGTCGGCAGCGTCGACGGTGGCAAGGCCCTGGGCAACGTCGAGCTGAACGTGCGCGCCAAGAGCATCAACCAGCGCAACTCCGCCACCCTCGGCTATGCCGAGCAGGAAGCCAACATCGGTTCCCTGAAGTAAGCGGAATCGCGGGGCGCCGATTCGCCCCACGCCACTTGCCTTGACGGGCGGGGTCACATCGACCCCGCCCGTTTTCTATCGTCCCGCGCCCGGCGCGCCCCCCGGCCCGACAAACCTTGTGTTCGGGCCGCGCTTGCCGCAGGATCGGCACCTGCCGGACACCGTACGCCGCAACGCGCGCGAGCAGGGGTGCCGGCCCGAGGTGGAACTGATGGCAAACGGGGACAGCGATCCATGGCAATCGACAAGAAGCTCCTCGATGAATTGGAACGGCGGCAGGAGGCCGCCCTTGCCTCCGGCGGCCCCGAGCGGACCGCGAAACGTCACGCCGAAGGGCGGCTGACGGCCCGCGAACGTCTGCAGGGCCTATTCGCAAGGGATACATTCCTGGAGTTCGGCCTGCATGCACAGCACCAGACGCGGGGTTTCGGCATGGAGTCCAAATCGCTGCCGACGGACGGAGTCGTCACCGGCATCGGCTTTGTGGACGGACGCCCCGTCGCGGGATTGAGCCAGGACTTCATGATCGCAGGCGGCTCGCTGGGCCGCGTTCACGCCCAGAAGATCTGTGATCTTCTGGACCATGCCGGTCGTGCCGGAACCCCGGTAGTGGCCTTCAACGACTCCGGTGGTGCCCGGATCCAGGAGGGCGTCGACAGTCTCTCGGGCTACGGCCAGGTCTTCAACCGCAACGTACTGATCTCGGGCGTGGTTCCCCAGATCGCGGTGATTTGCGGACCCTGCGCGGGCGGCGCCGCTTACTCCCCCGCGCTGATGGACTTCCTGATCATGACGCGCACCTCTGCCCACATGTTCATCTGTGGGCCGGAAGTGATCCGTGCCGTGACCGGACAACAGACGACCATGGCGGAGATCGGGTCCGCCGAGGCCCACGCGCGCGACTCCGGCAACATCCATTTCATCGCCGAGGACGACCAGCATGCCATCGCGCTGGTGCGCCGGCTGCTGGCCTACCTGCCCTCGAACAACATGATGGACCCGCCTCATCGCCTCGAAGAGGAGATCACGCTGAAGGACGATCCCGCCATCGAAGGGATCATTCCGGATGACTCGAAGGTCGCCTACGACGTCAAGGAGGTGATCCTTCGCCTGGTCGATGGTGCTGAATTCCTTGAAGTCCATCGGGAGTTCGCGCCCAACATGGTGGTCGGTTTCGGCCGTATCGATGGGGTCGTGGTGGGCTTCGTGGCGAACCAGCCGATGGTGAAGGCGGGCACCCTGGACATCGATGCCTCGGACAAGGGCAGCCGCTTCGTGCGCTTCTGCAATACGTTCAACATCCCTCTCCTCACAC
Source organism: Rhodocyclaceae bacterium (assembly GCA_050303815.1). GTDB lineage: Bacteria > Pseudomonadota > Gammaproteobacteria > Burkholderiales > Rhodocyclaceae > Cognatazoarcus. Next base: position 2,690 of record JBNLCM010000010.1, on the reverse strand, counting down.
TCGTCGACGTCCCCGGCTTCATGCCCGGAGTGGCCCAGGAGAAGGGCGGCATCATTCGACACGGCGCGAAGATGCTGTTCGCCTACGGCGCGTCGACGGTGCCGAAGATCACCGTGATCATGCGCAAGGCCTACGGTGGCGCCTACCTGGCGATGTGTTCCCGTGACATGGGGGCCGACCTGGTCCTCGCCTGGCCCACGGCCGAGATTGCCGTGATGGGCGCAGACGGAGCGGTCAATGTGCTCTATCGCAAGGAACTGGACGCGGCCGACGACAAGGCAGCGCGGCGCCGGGAACTGATCGATGCCTACCAGGCCGAGTTCGCCTCGCCCTATCAGTCGGCCGCGCGCAACTTCGTCCACGATGTCATCCTGCCGCGTCGTACCCGCTCGGCGGTGTCTCTCGCGCTGCGTTCGCTGCTGTCGAAGCGCGAGACACGCCCCCCGAAGAAACACGGGAACATCCCGCTGTGACGATGGGCACCTCGGCGACGCTGCAGTTCGTCGCATCCGGATTCCTCGTGGTGCTCCTGGCTCTGTCCCTGCTCTGGGCGGTCAGCGTGCTGATCGGCCGCGCCTTTGCTCGCCGTGACGCCACGCCGACGCAAGCCCGCCCCGCACCGGACGCCCCGGCCGGCCGGCCCATTCCGGCCGGGCACGTCGCCGCGATTGCGGCTGCGGTCGCGGCACTCACCGACGGCCGTGGACGTGTCGTGACGATCCGCGCGCCGGTCCCCTTGGCCGGCGCCTGGACGAACGAGGGCCGCGGTGACCAGGCGGCATCGCACCGGGTACGCTGGGATTGGGCCGTGCCGGGACCACCCCATGTCGAGCACCCGATCACGAAGGCCACCGGCGGCAGCCAGCCGGAACGAAACAAGGGGGGCGCATGAGACAGTTCAGGATCACGGTGGACGGGACGGCCTACGACGTGACCGTTGAAGAGATCGACAGCGGCGCCGGTCCCCCGGTCATGCCGGCATCGCGCCCGGCCCCGACCGCAACGCCAACGGCCGGGCCACCCCGCGCGGCAGTGACCGCAGCGACCGCTGCGCTGCCCGTGGCGTCCGGAGACATAACCAGCCCGCTCGCGGCCACGGTGGTCCGCATCGACGTCGGAGTGGGCCAGCAGGTCAGCGCCGGACAGCAGCTGGCGGTGCTCGAGGCAATGAAGATGGACAACTTCATCACCGCCCCGCAGGACGGCGTCGTGACCGCCATTCATGTCGCGACGGGCGACGTGGTGGCGGAGGGCCAGCCGCTACTGGCGCTCGGGTGAGTCGGCCGACCCGCCGTCCGGAACGCAAGCGCCCATGAATACGACCCTCGATCTGATGCTCCAGGTGACGGCCTTCGCCCATCTGACACCGCGCATGGTCACCATGTGGGTCGTGGTGGCCGGCCTGCTCTACCTGGCCGTGCGCAAGCAGTTCGAACCCTTGTTGCTGGTGCCCATTGCCTTCGGCGCCCTGCTCGCCAACCTGCCTACCGAGGGCCTCGTGAACCCGCCGGTCGGCGACACGCCGGGCGGACTGTTCCACTATCTGTCGCTCGGTATCCACCTGGAACTCTTCCCGCCAATCATCTTCCTGGGCGTCGGCGCACTGACCGACTTCGGGCCGGTCATCGCCAATCCGCGCACCTTCCTGCTCGGGGCAGCGGCCCAGTTTGGCGTCTTCGCGACCTTCGCAGGAGCGACGGTGATCGGCTTTTCGACCGAGCAGGCGGCGGCCATCGGCATCATCGGAGGTGCCGACGGGCCCACATCCATCTTCCTGGCCAACAAGCTGGCACCCGACCTGCTGGCACCGATTGCGGTCGCGGCGTATTCCTACATGGCCCTGGTCCCCCTGATCCAGCCGCCGATCATGCGTGCCCTGACGACCGGCGAGGAGCGCAGGATACGCATGCGCTCGCTGCGGCCGGTATCGCGAGCGGAGAAGCTGATCTTCGCGCTGGTGGTGACGGTGCTGGTGATCCTCCTCGTGCCGGCAGCCTCCGCGCTGATCGGAATGCTGATGCTGGGCAACTTCCTTCGCGAGTGCGGCGTCACGGAGCGCCTGTCGAAGGCGGCGCAGAACGAGATCATCAACGTGGTTACGATCTTTCTCGGCACCTCGGTCGGCATCACCATGACCGGCGAACGCTTCCTCCAGGTCGAGACCCTGAAGATTCTCGCGCTGGGCGTCGTGGCCTTCGCCATCTCGACGGCCTGCGGTGTACTGATGGCGAAGCTGATGAATTTCTTCTCGCGGGACAAGATCAACCCGCTGATCGGGTCGGCCGGCGTCTCGGCCGTGCCGATGGCGGCGCGCGTCAGCCAGATCGAAGGACAGAAGGCCGATCCGGCCAACTTCCTGCTGATGCACGCCATGGGACCGAACGTGGCTGGCGTCATCGGAACCGCGGTGGTGGCGGGTTACTTCATCGCGACACTTGGCGGCTGACGACGCTGCAGGCCGGATGACGTCGGCGTGACGCAGTTCTCGAACCGATCCGGCGCATGGCGCGACTCACGGGTCAGATGGGCAGCACACAGCCCTTCTGGATTCCACACCCCTACAGGAGAGTCATCATGAAAGCCCTCATCGCCATCGCCGCCGCCACCCTCGCCACCTCCGCCTTCGCCGGCCCCTTCGACCAGGGCATGGTCGGCGGACAGCTGAAGTCGAACGTGCGCATCCAGGATGT
>JBNLCM010000009.1:0-9426 GCA_050303815.1 Rhodocyclaceae bacterium | reverse complement strand
TGAGCATCTCCGACATCGACGACGTGATTCTGGTCGGTGGTCAGAGCCGCATGCCCATGGTGCAAGCCAAGGTGAAGGAATTCTTCGGCAAGGAAGCCCGCCGCGACGTGAACCCGGACGAAGCCGTGGCCGTCGGCGCCTCGATCCAGGGCGGCGTGCTGCAGGGCGACGTCAAGGACGTGCTGCTGCTCGATGTGACCCCGCTGTCGCTCGGCATCGAGACGCTCGGCGGCGTGATGACCAAGCTGATCCAGAAGAACACGACGATCCCGACCAAGGCAAGCCAGGTGTTCTCGACCGCCGACGACAATCAGTCGGCCGTGACGATCCACGTCCTCCAGGGCGAGCGCGAGATGTCGGCCGGCAACAAGAGCCTTGGCCAGTTCAACCTGTCCGACATCCCGCCGGCACCGCGCGGCATGCCGCAGATCGAGGTGACCTTCGACATCGACGCGAACGGTATCCTGCACGTCTCGGCCAAGGACAAGGCGACCGGCAAGGAGAACAAGATCACCATCAAGGCCAACTCCGGCCTGTCGGACGACGAGATCGAACGCATGGTGAAGGACGCCGAGGCCCACGCCGAGGAAGACAAGAAGGCCCACGAACTGGTCGACGCGCGCAACCAGCTCGACACGCTGGTCCATTCGGTCAAGAAGGCGCTCGCCGAGCACGGCGACAAGATCGATGCCGACGAGAAGGGCAAGATCGAGACGGCCATCAAGGAAGCCGAGGACGCCATCAAGTCCGGCGACAAGGCCACCATCGATGCCAAGAGCGAGGCCCTCGCCAAGGTCAGCCAGTCGCTCGGCGAGAAGGTCTATGCCCAGGCGCAGGCGGAAGCCGAAGCCCAGGGCACCGGCACCTCGGCCGGGAGCAGCAAGACCGACGACGCCGACGTGGTGGACGCCGAGTTCACCGAGGTCAAGGACCAGAAGTAAGACGCACTGCGCGCCGCCTCCGCGCGGCGCACCGCCCACCCGGCCGGGCCGGGACGACGCGCCGCGTCGCCCGCCCCGGCCTTCGCGCAGGCAAGCCTGAGAGACGATGGCAAACAGGGACTACTACGAGGTGCTCGGCCTGAACCGGGATGCCTCCGACGACGAGATCAAGAAGGCCTATAAGAAGGCGGCCATGAAATTCCATCCGGACCGCAATCCGGACAACAAGGACGCCGAGGAGAAATTCAAGGAAGCCAAGCTGGCCTACGAGGTCCTTTCCGACTCCCAGAAACGGGCTGCCTACGACCGCTACGGTCACGCGGGTGTCGATCCATCGGCTGGCGGGATGGGTGGCGGACAGGGATTCGACGGCTTCGCCGATGCCTTCAGCGACATCTTCGGGGACATCTTCGGCGGCCAGCGGGGCGGCGGCGGCCGCTCCAACGTGTATCGTGGCGCCGACCTGCGATACAACCTTGAGGTCTCGCTCGAGGAAGCGGCACGCGGCGCCGAAAAGACCATCCGCATCCCGACCCTGGAGAACTGTGAGGCCTGTGGCGGCTCGGGCGCCAAGCCCGGCACCCAACCCCAGGCCTGCCCGACCTGCGGCGGCGCCGGCCAGGTGCGCATCCAGCAGGGTTTCTTCTCGATCCAGCAGACCTGCCCGAAGTGCCACGGCTCAGGCCGCGTCATCCCCGACCCGTGCCGCAGTTGCGGTGGCGCCGGGCGGACCAAGAAGCAGAAGACCCTCGAAGTCAAGATCCCGGCGGGCATCGACGACGGCATGCGCCTGCGGCACGCCGGCCATGGCGAGCCGGGCATCAATGGCGGCCCCTCGGGCGATCTCTACGTCGAGATCCACATCAAGTCGCACGCGGTCTTCCAGCGGGACGGCGACGACCTTCACTGCGAGATGCCCGTCTCCTTCGCCACCGCCGCGCTTGGCGGCGAGATCGAGATTCCCACGCTGGATGGCATGGCACGCATCAAGATTCCCGCAGAGACCCAGAGCGGCCGGGTCTTCCGCCTGCGCGGCAAGGGCATCCGCAATGTACGCAGCCATGCGCCGGGCGATCTCATGTGCCACGTCGTCGTCGAGACGCCGGTCGACCTGACCGATCGCCAGAAGGAGTTGCTGCGCGAGTTCGAAGAGATCTCGAACAGCAACGCCGACCGCCACAACCCCAAGGCGAAGGGTTGGATGGACAAGGTCAAGGAGTTCTTCGGAGGCTGACCGCCCGTCCGGGGCTTCCGCCCATGGGGAGGACAAAGTTCCTCCCCGACGGCGAGCAAGGTTTAAATCTTTCGTCGTATTCGCCGTTAGGGCTACGAAGCCGCATCAGCGGACTACAGAGAGGTCTTACATGCTCGCCCGCTTCGTCCGACTCCTGGCGCTCGCCGCGCCATTTCTCTATGCCGCCGCCACGCAGGCCGTCGAAGGCGTCACCGACAACCGGATCCTGCTGGGCCAGTCAGCTGCCCTGAGCGGTCCCGCGGAAGCGCTGGGCCGCGAGATGCGGCTGGGCGCCCAACTCTATTTCGATCAGGTCAACGCGGCGGGCGGTGTCCATGGGCGTCGCATCGAGCTCGTCAGCCTGGACGACGGCTATGAGCCCGACCGTACCGTTGCGAACACGATGCGGCTGATCGAGCGCGACAAGGTCTTTGCCCTGTTCGGCTACGTCGGCACGCCGACCAGCAAGGCCGCGCTGCCCATCTTCACCCAGGAAGGGGTCCCGTTCATCGGGGCGTTCACGGGCGCCGAGCTCCTACGCGATCCATTCAACCGCCTCATCTTCAATATCCGCGCGAGCTACTACGATGAAACCGCCAAGATCGTGGACGCCTTCACCTCGCTCGGCATGAAGAAAGTGGCCGTCTTCTACCAGAACGACGCCTACGGCCAGGCCGGCCTGACCGGTGTCGAGCGGGCCATGCGGGCCAAGGGCATGACGCTGGTCGCGACCGGCACCGTCGAGCGGAACACGACCGAGGTGGCCGCCGCCGTCAAGACCATCGTCGCGGCCCAGCCAGACATCGTGGTGATGATCAGCGCCTACAAGTCCTGTGCGGCCTTCATCAAGGCCATGCGCGAGGCCGGCAGCTTCGCCGCGTTCTATAACGTGTCCTTCGTCGGTAGCCGACAGCTGGCGGACGAGCTTGGCGACGCCGGCGTCGGCGTCGGCATCTCCCAGGTCATGCCGTTTCCGTGGAACAGCACACTGCCCGTCGTGCGGGAATACCGTAAGCTCCTCGAGCCGACCGGCAACCCGGAATCCTTCACCAGCATGGAAGGCTATATCGCGGCCAGGGTCATGGTCGAAGGTCTGCGCAGAGCCGGGCGCGACCTCACGCGGGATCGCCTGATTGCGGCGCTCGAGAGCCTGACGCGATTCGACGTGGGCGGCTTCGACGTAGCGTTCTCGCCCGACAACCATTCGGGCTCGCGCTACGTGGATCTGACGATCATCAAGAAGGGCGGCCGCTTCATGCACTGACTCACGCGCACCGCGCCATACACGAAGAAGACAACAACATGATGGAGACAAACACGCGCCTGGGTCGCTGGCTGCGGCACCTGGCGCGCATCACCGCCCTCACGATGGCGACCGGCCTCACGGCCAGCGCATGGGCCGAGAACGGGGTCAGTGCGAGCGAGATCGTGCTGGGCCAGACCGGCGCGGCGAGCGGCTCCCTGTCCAAGCTGAACGAAGAGTACCTGGGGGGTGCCCAGCTGTACTTCGACGATCTCAACGCTCGCGGCGGTATCCTGGGCCGCAAGATCCGCCTCGTCACGCTCGACGACGGCTACCAGCCGGACAAGGCCCTGGAGAATGCCCGGCAGCTGATCGATAGCGAGGGGGTGTTCGCCCTGTTCGCCTGCTTCGGTACGGGGCCGAGCCTGAAGGTCCTGCCGTATGCAAACGAGCGGGAGGTGCCCTACTTCGCCCCCTACACCGGCGCCGACGCGCTGCGCACCCCCCAGTTCCGCTGGGCCTTCCATGTGCGCAGCTCCTACGGACAGGAAGTCGAGAAGATGGTCGAGCACGTGACCTCGATCGGCATGACCTCGATCGCCGTGGTCCACCACGACGATGCCTTCGGCCGGGCGGGCCTGGAGGCCGCGGAAAAGGCACTGGCGCGGCGCAATCTCAAGCCCGCCGTGGCGGCCGCCATCCAGGCCGATGGCAGCAATGCCGCCGCAGTCGTGGCACAGCTGGCCGAGGTCAATCCCGCCGCCGTGGTGATGGTGACCGCGGGCACCAGCTCGGTGGCCCTGGTCAAGGCCATCCTCGCCACCGATCTGCATGCCCAGCTGATGGGCCTGTCCGTGATCAGCTCGAACCAGCTGCTCACCGCGCTGGGCAAATCGGCGCACGGGCTCGTGGTCGCCCAGGTCGTCCCGTCGCCCTACAGCTTTGGGAAGCCGGTGGTAGACACGTATCGCGAGATCGCGCAGGCGGCAGGCCGCGAGATTTCCTACACCGGCCTCGAGGGCTTCATCGCCGCCAAGACATTCGCCATCGCGCTGCAGCGCGCCGGAAACGAACCCACGCGCGAGGGACTGGCCAAGGCCATTGCGGCCATGGACCGCCTCGATACCGGTGGCTTCGGGCTGCGCTACGGCGCCGACCGCCGGGTCGGTTCGGACTACGTCAATCTGTCGATGGTCCGCAACGGGCGCTTCGCGCACTAGGGTCAGTGGACATTCGTCTGGCGGTCGCCAACCAATGTCCACTGACCCCAGGACAGGTCACGACCTCCCACCCACGCCACGCGTGCACCCGTCCAGCAGGACGGGGGGTGCCGGGGCGGTCAGGCCCGCCGCCAGGTCGTGCCGCCCGGTCCATCCTCCAGCACGATGCCCTGTCCGGCAAGATCGGACCGGATCGCATCGGCCCGGACAAAGTCCTTCGCCTTCTTGGCGGCCAGGCGCTCGGCGATGAGGGCATCGATGGCCTCCGCCGCCAGTCCGTCGGCCGAATCGCCCACGCTGCCCTGCAGGAAAGCCTGCGGGTCCCGCCCGAGCAGGCCGAGCACGCCGGCAAGCGCCTTGAGCTGCCCCGCCAGCGCGGCGTCGCCACCGCGATTGACCTCGCCGGCCAGCTCGAACAGGACCGCCACCGCCTCCGACGTGTTGAAGTCGTCGTTCATCGCGCGCGCGAAGCGTTGGCCGGCCGGCGCCTCGAAGTCCGGCGCGGCCGCCTCGGGAGGCACGTTCTTGAGCGCCGTGTACAGGCGGGTCAGCGACTGCCGCGCGTCATCGAGCATGGCATCGGCATAGTTCAGCGGGCTGCGGTAGTGGGCGCGCAGGATGAAGAAACGCACCACCTCGGCGTCGTAGTCCTTGAGGACATCGCGGATCGTGAAGAAGTTGCCGAGGGACTTCGACATCTTCTCGTCGTCCACCCGCACGAATCCGTTGTGCATCCAGACATTGGCGAAGGTCTTGCCGTGAGCGCCCTCGCTCTGGGCGATTTCGTTCTCGTGGTGGGGAAACTGCAGGTCCTGTCCGCCGCCATGGATGTCGAAATGTTCCCCCAGCAGGCGCGAACTCATCGCCGAGCACTCGATATGCCAGCCCGGCCGGCCCTCGCCCCACGGCGACGACCATTTCGCGTCGTCGGGTTCCTCCGCCTTGGCGTGCTTCCACAGCACGAAGTCCAGCGGGTCATGCTTGTCACTGGCCACGTCGACCCGCTCGCCCGCCCTCAGGTCATCGAGGGACTTGCCCGACAGGCGGCCATAGCCCTCGAACTTGCGCACCGCGAAGCAGACGTCCCGGTTGCCGGCCTCGTAGGCGAGACCTCGGTCCTGCAGGCGCTCGATCATGTCGAGCATCTCGGGCACGTATTCGGTAGCCCGCGGCTCGGCGTCGGGCCGCTCGACACCCAGGGCGTCGGCATCTTCGTGCATGGCCGCGATGAAGCGGTCGGTCAGCTGGCGGATCGACTCGCCGTTCTCACCGGCACGACGGATGATCTTGTCGTCGATGTCGGTGATGTTCCGGACGTAGGTCAGTTCGAGGCCGCTCGCACGCAGCCAGCGCGCCACCATGTCGAACACCACCATGACCCGGGCGTGACCCAGGTGGCAGTAGTCGTAAACCGTCATCCCGCATACGTACATCCGCGCCTTGCCGGGTTCAATCGGGCGAAACGCTTCCTTCCTTCGCGTAAGGGTATTGAAGATTTCCAGCATGGGCTCGCGTGCGACTGCAGTGAATTCGGAGGGGAGGCTGTTGGCTGGCGCAAACCCTCGACAAGGCCGCAGCCGCGCCGGATTGTGACGCCAATTGCCTTATTGGTAAAATGCCGAGTCGGCTCGGCAATCGACTTGAAATCAACAGGTAAGTCTAGCATATGAAGAATCCGTGCCTCTGGCCCGCCGGTGCGCTCCTGGCGCTGCTCTCGCTCTCCGGTCCGGCAGCCGCGTCGCCAGCCGAAATCCAGGCGCTGGTCCGCGACGGCCAGTTCGAACAGGCGCTTTCGATGAGCGACGCCGACCTCTCCCGGCAGCCCAAGGATCCCGACCTGCGGTTCCTCCGCGGCGTCGCGCTGACCGAGTTGGGGCGTCGCAGCGAGGCCATCGAGGTCTTCCAGGGGCTCACCGCGGACTACCCCGAGTTGCCCGAGCCCTACAACAACCTCGCCGTGATCTACGCGCAGCAGAAGGAGTTCGACAAGGCGAGGGCGGCCCTCGAGATGGCGATCCGGACGCACCCCAGCTACGCCACGGCACACGAGAACCTCGGCGACATCTACTCGCGCCTGGCGAGCGACGCCTACAGCAAGGCGCTGCAGCTCGACGCGGGCAATGCCGCGGCCCAGACCAAACTGGCGATGGTGCGGCAACTCATCTCGGCTGGCGGCGCCACCGCGCCCGCCCCGGTCGCGGCCGCGCCTGCACCAGCCACGACCCCGGCAGCCGTCGCTTCCGTGGCGCCACCGGCGCCCGCCGCGGACCTCACCCCGGCGGAGGCGCCGGAGACGGAAGACATCAAGGCCCGGGTCCTGGCCTGGGCCGAGGCGTGGTCCAGCAAGGACGTCTCCGCCTACCTCGCCTTCTACGCGCCGGACTTCGTGGTGCCCGGGGGGCGTTCGCGCTCGGCCTGGGAGAGCGAGCGCCGCGCCCGGGTCGGCAAGCCCGGCAAGATCCGCGTCACGCTCGAGAACATCGCGATCAAGATGAACGGTGACAGCGCCAGGGTCAGCTTCCGCCAGCACTACGATTCCGCCAACTTCGACGCGTCGGCCGAGAAGACCCTCGAACTGGTGCGGCACGCAGGCACCTGGGCCATTCGGCGCGAAGTCGTGGGGGGCTAGGGTCTGTGGCCATGGGCTCCCTCGCACGGGTCATCCGTCGCGCCACCCTGCTTCTGTCCCTCACTGGCGTGGCACTGGCGGCCCCGGGCGGCGCGCCCAACGGCGAGCGGATCGACCCCGAGGCCGCCCTGCAGGCCATCATCGGCGACATCCATGGCAATCGGCTCGATGCCGCCCTGCAGAAAACCGACGCCCTGCTCGACCTCCTTCCGAACTTCCGCCTGGCCCACCTGATCCGTGGCGACCTGCTGCTCGCCCGGGTTAGACCGCTCGACGCGGTCGGCAGTGTCGATGGTGTCTCGACGGCCACGCTGGCCGACCTTCGCGAAGAGGCGCTTGCGCGGCTCCGTGCCCACAGCGACCGGCCGCGCGATGGCCTGCTGCCGCGCAGCCTGCTGCGCCTGTCGAGCGACCAGAAACACGCGGTCGTCGTGGACACCAGCCGGTCGCGGCTCTATGTCTTCCGCAACGAGCGAGGCCTGCCACGGCTGGTGGCCGACTACTACGTCAGCCAGGGCAAGGAGGGCTCCGAGAAATGGCGCGAGGGCGACAAGCGCACGCCCGTCGGCGTCTATTTCGTCACCTCGTCGATTCCGGCCGCCGAGCTGCCGGCGTTCTACGGCAGCGGCGCCTTCCCGATCAATTATCCCAACGAATGGGACCGCCGCCTCGGCCGCGACGGCTACGGCATCTGGCTGCACGGCTCCCCGCCCGACACCTATGCCCGCCCGCCGCGGGCGTCCGACGGTTGCGTCGTGCTGGCCAATCAGGATCTGGACGCCCTGTCCGACTTCGTCACACCGGGCCAGACACCGGTGGTGATCGGCGAGGCCATCGACTGGGTGCCGGCCAAGCGCTGGCTGGATGAGCGCAAGATGCTCGAGCAGCAGCTCGACGCCTGGCGCCGCGACTGGGAGAGCCGCGACATGACGCGATACCTCGGCCACTATGCGTCCGACTTTCGCAGCGACGAGCTCGACCGCGCCGGCTGGGACGCCCAGCGACGTCGGATCAACGGTGACAAGACCTGGCTCCGCGTGCGCCTGTCGAACCTGTCGATGTTCCGCAGCCCAGGCCGCGAGGACCTGTTCGTGGTCGATTTCAACCAGCATTTCGAAAGCAACAATCTCAATACAACGATCAGGAAGCGCCAGTACTGGATTCAGCGTGGAGGGCGCTGGCAGATCGCCTACGAAGGCCGGGCATGACCCGGCATCCCGAGCATTTCAAGAGGAGTCAGACCATGAAGTACCTGTTTGCGGCCATCGCGGCCGCGTGTGTTGCCGCATCCGCGTGGGCGGCCAACCCGGTGGTCGAGCTGAAGACCAGCCAGGGCCCCATCCGGCTCGAACTGTTCCCCGAAAAGGCCCCTGAAAGTGTCGACAACTTTCTCGCCTACGTGCGGGGCGGCCACTACGACGGGACCATCTTCCATCGGGTGATCGGCAACTTCATGATCCAGGGCGGAGGCTTCGACCGCGACATGAAGCAACGGGACACCAAGGCCCCGATTCGCAATGAGGCAAAGAACGGCCTGAAGAACAAGGCCGGCTCGATCGCCATGGCGCGCACCAGTGCGCCGCACTCGGCGACGGCCCAGTTCTTCATCAACCTCGTCGACAACACCTCGCTCGACTACCCGTCGCCGGATGGCTGGGGTTATGCGGTATTTGGCCAGGTGACCGAGGGGCTTGAGGTGGTCAAGAAGATCGGCGGCGTCCGCACCACGACCGTGGGGTATTATCGGGACGTGCCGGCGGAGCCGATCGTGATCGAGTCGGCCACGGTCATCGATACCCCGTCCGCCAACTGAACCCACGCTTTCCGGAGACCCCATGGCAGTCAAGTTGCACACGAACCAAGGCGAGATCACGATCGAACTGGACGAGGAGAAGGCCCCCGAATCGGCGCGCAACTTCCTCGCCTACGTTGAGTCGGGCCATTACGACAACACCGTGTTTCACCGGGTGATCCGTGGATTCATGATCCAGGGCGGCGGTTTCGAGCCGGGCATGCAACAGAAGCCCACCGGCGAGCCGATCCAGAACGAAGCCGCCAACGGGCTGAAGAACGTCCGCGGCTCGATCGCCATGGCCCGCACCAACGCCCCCCATTCGGCGACGGCGCAGTTCTTCATCAACGTGGCCGACAACACCTTC
>JBNLCM010000008.1:0-14097 GCA_050303815.1 Rhodocyclaceae bacterium | reverse complement strand
CCATCGTGGCCTTGTCCGACTCGAGGGTGCAGATCGCGTCTTCGGCCTGAATCATGTCGCCGACCTTGACGAAGAAGTCGATGATGGGCACGTCGGAGAAATCGCCGATGTCGGGCACGGTGACCTCGACCACGCCGCCGCCAGCCGCCGGGGCTGCCGGGGCGGGCGCCGCCGCCGGTGCTGCGGCGGGCTCGGCGGCCGGCGCCGACGCGGTCGCGGCCGCACCGCTTTCGACCTTGATCAGCAGCGAGCCTTCCGACACGGTGTCGCCAAGCGACACCAGGACTTCCCTGACCACGCCGCTGGCGGAGGAGGGCACGTCCATCGTGGCCTTGTCCGACTCCAGCGTGCAGATCGCGTCTTCTTCCTTGATGGTGTCACCGACCTTGACGAACAGCTCGATGACCGGGACATCGGAGAAATCGCCGATGTCCGGGACTTTCACTTCAACCAGTTGACTCATTGTTCGTTCTCCTCGGCGCTCAGACGGACATCGGGTTCGGCTTGGCGGGGTCGAGCTGGTACTTGACCAGCGCGGCGGCCACCTTGTCGCGCTCGATCGCGCCTTCGTCGGCCAGGGCCTTGAGCGCCGCAAGGGTTACCCAGTGGCGGTCCACCTCGAAGAAGTGGCGCAGCTTCTCGCGGGTGTCGGAGCGGCCGAAGCCGTCGGTGCCCAGCGTGACATAGGTGCGCTTGACGAAGGGGCGGATCTGCTCGGAGAACAGGCGGATGTAGTCGGTCGCCGCGATGGCCGGACCCGAGAAGCCCTCGAGCTTCTGCTCGACGTGGCTCTTCTTCGGGGCCTCCAGCGGGTGCAGCAGGTTGTGGCGCTCGGTGTCCTGGCCGTCGCGGGCCAGCTCGTTGAAGCTCGGGCAGCCCCAGATGTCGGCTTCGACGCCCCAGTCGTTCCTGAGCAGGTCGGCCGCCGCGATGACCTCGCGGAAGATCGTGCCGGAGCCCATCAGCTGGACCCGCGGAGCGCTGCCTTCGCCGCCCTTCCTGAAGAGATACATCCCCTTGACGATGTCGCCCTCGGCACCGGCCGGCATTTCGGGGTGCTCGTAGTTCTCGTTCATCACAGTGATGTAGTAGTAGATGTCCTCCTGCTCGGCGAACATCCGGCGCATGCCGTCCTGGACGACCACGGCGACCTCGTACTGGAAGGTCGGGTCGTAGCTGACGCAGTTCGGGATCAGGTTGGCCAGGATCAGGCTGTGGCCGTCCTCGTGCTGCAGGCCTTCGCCGTTCAGCGTGGTGCGGCCGGCGGTGCCGCCGATCAGGAAGCCGCGGGTGCGCTGGTCCGCTGCGGCCCAGCACAGGTCCATGGTGCGCTGCAGGCCGAACATCGAGTAGCAGATGTAGAACGGGATCATCTGCACGCCATGGACGCTGTAGGCGGTGCCGGCGGCGATCCAGTCGGCCATCGAGCCGGCCTCGTTGATGCCTTCCTGCAGCACCTGGCCGGTCTCGGACTCCTTGTAGAACATCAGCTGGTCGTGGTCTTCCGGCACGTACTTCTGGCCCTGCTGGTTCCAGATCCCGTACTGGCGGAACATGCCCTCCATGCCGAAGGTGCGGGACTCGTCCGGTACGATCGGGACGCTGTTCTTGCCGATCTGCTTGTCCTTCAGCAGGGTGTTCATGATGCGCACGACGGCCATCGTCGTGGACAGCTCACGGCCCTCGCCGGAGGCTTTCAGCAGCGCCGCGAAGGCATCCAGCGCCGGCACCGCGAGGGGCTCGGCCTGGCGGCGGCGGCTGGGCAGGAAGCCGCCCAGCGCCATGCGCCGCTCGCGCATGTACTGGTACTCGGCAGAGTCCTCGGGGAACTTCAGGTAGGGCAGCTCGGCGAGCTTGTCATCCGGCACCGGCAGGCCGAAGCGGTCGCGGAAGCGCTTGACCGACTCGGTGTCGAGCTTCTTCTGCTGGTGGGAGATGTTCATCGCCTCGCCGGACTGACCCATGCCGAAGCCCTTGATGGTCTTGGCGAGGATCAGGGTCGGCTGGCCCTTGTGGTTCACAGCGGCGTTGTAGGCCGCGAAGATCTTGAAGATGTCGTGGCCGCCGCGGTTGAGGTTCCACACCTCGTCGTCGGTCCAGTCGGCGACCAGGGCCCTCAGCTCGGGGGTGTTGAAGAAGTGCTCCCGCACGTAGGCGCCGTCCTTGGCCTTGAAGGTCTGGTACTCGCCGTCGCACAGCTCCATCATGCGCTTCTTCAGGATGCCCTTCTTGTCACGCTCGAACAGCGTGTCCCAGTGGGTGCCCCAGATCAGTTTGATGACGTTCCAGCCGGCGCCGCGGAATTCGGCTTCGAGTTCCTGGATGATCTTGCCATTGCCGCGCACCGGGCCATCGAGGCGTTGCAGATTGCAGTTGATGACGAAGATCAGGTTGTCGAGCTTCTCGCGGGCGGCCATGCCGATGGCGCCCAGGCTCTCGACCTCGTCGGTCTCGCCGTCGCCGAGGAAGGCCCACACCTTGCGTTGCTCGGCCTTCTTGGCGTCGATCAGGCCACGGCTGGCGAGGTATTTCATGAAGCGCGCGGAGTAGATCGCGCACAGCGGGCCAAGGCCCATCGACACGGTCGGGAACTGCCAGAAGTCGGGCATCAGCCACGGGTGGGGATAGGACGAGATGCCCTGGCCGTCCACTTCCTGGCGGAAGTTGTCCATCTGGTCGTCGGTCAGGCGGCCCAGCATGTAGGCGCGCGAATAGACGCCCGGCACCGAGTGGCCCTGGAAGTAGATGAGGTCGCCGCCGGTCTCGTGCTGCTGGGCCTTCCAGAAGTGCGAGAAGCCGACGTCGTAGAGCGCCGCCGAGGAGGCGAAGGAGGCGATGTGGCCGCCGACGTTGGTGTGCTTGTTGGCGCGCACCACCATCGCCATGGCGTTCCAGCGGATGTAGGAGTGCAGCTTGATCTCCATGTCGGCGTCGCCCGGATACTTGGGCTGCTGCGACACGGGGATGGTGTTGATGTACTGCGTGGTCGCGGAATAGGGGATGTCGATCCCTTCCTCGCGACCTTCTTCGATCAGCTTCTCGATCAGGAAGTGTGCCCGCTCGGGGCCTTCGTTGGCGATCACGCCCTCCAGCGCTTCAAGCCATTCCTGAGTTTCCTGCGCGTCCGTGTCCGTTGCCGAACCGACGTTCTGGCTGCTGCTCATGTTCTCTCTCCTCTACGGATGGATCTGTTGCTGCGTTGTTGGTGGTGGTGCGCCCGGCCGCGACCCACGAGCCGCCGAGCATGGGTGAACAATAAGCAAGAATTCGACATTCTGCAATGTAAAAGTGCATTTCATAATATGAAACGCAAAAAGGTCGGGTGGAGATGGCCCTTCGGGCTGCGTGCGGGTCGTTCGTCTGGCAATTCCCCTCCCGTCGCGTGCGCAGCGCCCGTGCGCACGCCGGCTCGGGGCCGGACGCGCGCACGGGCGGCGACGCGTGCCGCGCACGCCAGGGGGCGGGTGCGCACGGACGCGTCGTGTCATGGCGCTCTGGCGGCGCCTGGTCGTGAAAAAGACGGCCGGGGGCGAGGGAGGGAGGGAGAGTTACCCCCGGCCGTACAGGGAAACGGGATCACGGGGTCTGTCAACGACGCGCCGCTCTCTGGCGGTCTTCGTCGTAGGCAAACACCACGCGACCCTGACTCACGCGGCCGACGAAGGGAATGTGGTTTCCCTTGATGGCCTCATGGTCGCCATGGGTGAAGGGGAGGTAGTAATCCATCACCACCCCTTCGACCTTCTGGTGCAGGTTTTCGAGGGCTTCGCGGATGGCGTGACCCTCAGTATTGCCGGCCTGGCGGATGGCCGCAGCCAGCAAAAGAAGAGAATCATACCCCTGTGCAGCGGCCGGCGGCACCGGAATGCGTTCCAGACCGGTCACCTCGCGATAGCGGGCGAGGAAGGTCTTGATGCGAGCCGACACCGGTTCCGCTATGAATGTCTGCGGCATGCGTGCGCCTTCGGCATTGGGGCCCGCGTTGTCAATGAAGTTCGACATCGACAGGGTCCAGCTGCCCACCATCCGGACGTCCCAGTCGAGCGCCACGCGACCATTGGCAATGTGGGCCAGCTCGGGCCCGATGCCGTAGGTCAGCAGGACTTCGGCGCCGGCCGCCCGGGCTCGCCGCAGTTGCGGTGTCATGTCCACATCGCCAATGTTGAAGCGCTCGACGAGCACCGGCTTGAGATCGCGGCGCGCGAGCGCCTGCTGCAGGTCGTCGCGGCCCAGCTGCCCGTAGTTGGTCGTGTCATGGAAGATCGCGACCCGGCGATAGCCGCTCCGATCGACCGCCTCCTGGACGATCATCTCGGCCTGCAGCGTGTCGTTGGCCGACATCCGGAAGACGTAGTTGTCGGGGTACTGGGGGGGCACGAACTGCTTCGTCACCAGCGAGCCGGTCGCCACCGCGGTGATGATCGGGATGCGCGCCTGCTGGTAGAAGCGCTGGCTCGCCAGCGCGACGCCGGTATTGACGATGCCCACGGCCGCCACCACGCGCTCGCGGCGGATGAGGTCCTGGGCGATCTGGGCGCCCAGCTCGTTGCGCGCCTCGTCGTCCCGTTCCACCAGCTCGATGGGCCGCCCGAGCACGCCACCGGCGGCGTTGATTTCGCTGGCCGCGATACGGACGCCGTTCAGCATGGATACGCCCATCGGGCTCGAACCACCGGTAAACGGTCCTGGCACGCCGATGCGGATCGGCTCCTCCGCCCACGCCGACACGCAACACCACAGCGCAAGCAGCAGCACGAATGCTCGCTTCACGAAGTCTCCCTCCGGGTTCCGGGGCCCGATGGCCCCCGACGCCTTTTTTGCTTTGCACGACACCCTAATGGCGGGCCGCGCTCACTTGTATCGGGTGAAACCCGCACCGGCGGATCGCGTCGCCATGACATTCGGGATGGTTACGGGTCCAGTAGGGAAAGACCCGATGTCGGTGCGGGCCTCCCGCGGCCCAGAATGGGTGCCGGAAATCTTCCCGGATGGATGCCTGCCCGATGAAACCGCGCGGCGACACCGGCCAACGGGCCCCGCTCGGCTGGCACTGGACGCTCCCTTACCTGGCTGTTGGCCTCTTTGCGCTCGCCATGCTCGTCCTGGTGTGGTTCCTCCAGGTGCGCGAGGGCGAGGTCGAGCGCAACGCGCTGGCCCGCGACGTCCAGTGGGCCGAGCAGACGATGCGCCTGCACATGGGCGGGACCGAGGAGTTTCTTGGCAAGCTCGCCCGCGACCTGGCTGCCGGTACCCTCGATGCCGACACGTTTCAGGTCTCGGCCACCCAGCACATCGCCAACAATCCCGAGCTCGTGAATATCGTCTGGGTAGGGGCCGACGAGCTGGTGCGCTGGACGGCCCCGTTCGACACCACCGACTGGCTGGTGGGAGACCCGCTCAGTTCGATGCAGGCGACAGCCTTCTATCGGGCCCGCGAGCTCGGCCGCCCGATCTACGGCGCGGCCTGGGTGAACAGCCAGGACATGGCCGTGCTCGAGCTGCACGTGCCCTCGTATCGGGGCGGCACATACCTGGGTGCGATGATCGGCGTGTATTCCATCGAGCGCATGGCCCGCCACCTGATCCCGAGCTGGCTCAGCGAGAAGTACCGGATCAGCTTCGCCACGCCGGAAGGCATCGAGCTGGCGGCCAATTCGGGCAGCAAGCCCCTCGACGAGAGCCTGAGCTATGCGGTGCAGATGGAGCCACCCGGCAACGGGCTGACCATGCGCGTGACCGCCTTCAGGGGGGCCCGCGAGCTGCCGCAGGCCCTGCCGGCCGCGCTCATCATCGGCCTGTCGGCGATCGTGCTGTGGAGCCTCTGGTCGCTGCGTGCCCACATCCAGCGGCGCGTGCGCGTCGAGAAGGAGCGTGACCGCCTCTTCAATCTCTCTCTCGACATGCTGTGCGTGATGAGCACCGAGGGCGTGTTTCGCCGCTGCAATCCGGCCTTCGAGGTGGTGCTCGGCTATGCGCCCGACCAGATGCCCGAGCGTGCCCTCCTCGATTTCGTCCACAGCGGTGACATCGTCGGGACGGTGGAGGAGCTGAGGCGCCTCTCCGCCGGCGAGCAGGTGGCCTTCGAATGCCGCTGCCGCTGCGCGGATGGACGCTACAAATGGCTCATCTGGAACGTGAATCCAGTGCGTGAGGAGCGCCTGCTGTACGCGGTGGCCCACGACATCACCGGCCGCAAGTCCGCCGAGGACGCGCTGCTGGCCGAGTACGCCTTCCGCAAGTCGATGGAGGAGTCCCTGGTGACCGGCATGCGGGCCATCGACATGTCGGGTCGCATCACCTATGTGAATCCGGCCTTCTGCCGGATGGTGGGCTGGAGCGCCGACGAGCTGGTGGGGCAGGTGCCGCCCTTCCCCTACTGGCCGGCCGAGGAGATG
The DNA here is from genome assembly GCA_050303815.1 of Rhodocyclaceae bacterium. GTDB lineage: Bacteria > Pseudomonadota > Gammaproteobacteria > Burkholderiales > Rhodocyclaceae > Cognatazoarcus. The sequence continues at coordinate 7,702 of JBNLCM010000008.1, read as the reverse complement.
GAGACCTGGTTTCGCAACCTCGAGCTGACCCTCTCCGGCAACGCACCGAGATCCGGTTTCGAGTTGCGCATCCAGCGCAAGGACGGCGAGCGTATCGACGTGCGGGTGTATATCTCGCCCCTGATCGACAGCCAGGGCGTGCAGTCGGGCTGGATGGCGTCGGTCAATGACATCACCGATCCCAAGCGCATCCGCGCCGCGCTCGAGTCAACCCAGGAGCGCTTCGAGGCGGTGCTCGACGGCCTCGACGCCGTGGTCTTCGTGGCCGATGCGGCGAGCGACGAGATCCTCTATGCCAACCACGCGTTCAAGTCCATCTACGGATTCGACGCTGTCGGCCGGAGCGCGCAGGCCAGCAAGGCGGTGCAGCCCGAGCGCGGTGACTATCCCGTCGATCCGCGCAAGCTCGGCCCGGGTGACGTGCCGCGCGAGCTGTTCGACGGGGAGCTGCCGCATCCGCTGTCGGGCCGCTGGTACCACGTGCGCGAGCGGGCGACCCGCTGGGTGGATGGCCGGATCGTGCGGATGGCCATTGCCACCAACATTACCGACCGCAAGAAGGTCGCCGAGGCCGAGCGCCAGCAGAAGGAGCGCCTGCATCGCACCTCGCGCCTGATCACCATGGGCGAGATGGCCTCGACGCTGGCCCACGAACTGAACCAGCCGCTGGGGGCCATCTCCAACTACGCCAACGGCTGCGTCAAGCGCATGCAGTCCGGCGACTTCCGCGAGGAAGAGCTGCTGGCGGCCATGCAGAAAGCGAGCTTCCAGGCCGAGCGGGCGGGCAAGATCATCCGGCGCGTGCGTGAGTTCGTGCGCAAGAGCGAGCCGCTCCGCGCGGCCGTGTCCCTCGAGGAGATCATCGAGGATGCCATCAGCTTCGCCGAGATCGATGCCCGTCGCGCCGGCGTGCATGTCACGGCCGAGGTCGAGACCGGCCTCGCGCCCGTCTCGGCCGACCGGATCATGATCGAGCAGGTGGTGCTGAACCTGGTCCGCAACGGCATCGATGCGATGAGCACCGCCGAATGCCAGGGCCTGGGCCTGAGCGTGCGCGCGCGCTCGGTGGACGAGCGTCACGCCGAGGTGGCCGTCATCGACCGGGGCGGCGGCATCAATGCCGAAGAACGCGAGCGGCTGTTTACTCCGTTCTTCACCACCAAGCCGGACGGCATGGGCATGGGGCTCAACATCTGCCGCTCGATCATCGAGTTCCACGAGGGGCGTCTGTGGGAGGAGCCCAACCCGGAAGGCGGTACCATCTTCCGATTTACGCTTCCGAAGGAGGTCGAGAGTGAGTCTGTCGCCCAGCGCGCCTGATCAGATCGTCTACATCGTCGACGATGACGAAGCCCTGCGGGACTCCCTTGCCTGGCTGCTCGACTCGGCTGGCTACGCGACCGAGAGCTTCGAGTCGGCGGAGGGCTTCCTCGAGACCTACTCCGAGTCCATGGCGGGCTGCCTGCTGCTCGACGTGCGCATGCCCGGCATGAGCGGGCTCGAGCTGTACGAACGACTGCGCGAGATGCACGCGACCTTGCCGGTCGTGTTCATCACCGGCCACGGTGACGTGCCAATGGCCGTGGCTGCCCTGAAGCGAGGTGCGGCCGACTTCATCGAGAAGCCCTTCAACGATGAGGCCATGCTGAAACTGGTCGAGCAGTGCCTGGCGAACGAGCGCGAGCACCGTTGCCGCCGTCGGCAGGACGCCGAGGTGGCCCGCCGCCTCGACCAGCTCACCCAGCGCGAGCGCGAGGTGCTGGAGCTCATCATCGTCGGCAAGCTCAACAAGCAGATCGCCGACACGCTGGGCATCAGCATCAAGACCGTCGAGGTCCATCGTGCCCGGGTAATGGAGAAGATGGGCGTGCAGTCGCTGGCCGAGCTGGTGCAGAACGTGGTGACGCGGGAGCCCGGCGGGGTACGTTGAACCTTCAGGCAGCCAGGGTGGCCCAAGGGTCGACTGGCGTGCGCACCGGGCGTGTGCCTTGGAAGGCTCCGCCCCATGACCTCCGTCTATATCTTTTTCCTGCTGGCCGGGTTGCTGCTGTTCGTCAGCGTTCTCGCGAACACGTTGTCGGCACGGCTCGGTTTGCCACTGCTCTTGCTGTTCCTGGTCGTCGGCATGCTGGCAGGCGAGGATGGGCCCGGCGGCATCCGCTTCGATGACTTTCTCGTCGCCAGTTTCGTCGGCCATCTCGCGCTGGCCATCATTCTCCTAGACGGCGGACTGCGCACGCGCATCGAGACGTTTCGGGTTGCCCTCGGCCCGGCTGCGGTCCTCGCCAGCTGGGGGGTCGTGGCCACGGTGGGCCTGCTCGGCCTCTTCGTCACCTGGCTGCTCGATCTGGACTGGCGTTTCGGCATGCTGTTCGCCGCTGCGGTGGGCTCGACCGATGCCGCGGCCGTATTCTCGCTGCTGCGCAATGGCGGGGTGCGGCTGAACGAGCGTGTGCGGGCCACCCTCGAGATCGAGTCCGGCGCCAACGATCCGATGGCGATCCTGCTCGTCACCGTGCTGGTCGAGGCAATCCTGATGCCGGACACGGTCGGGCCGGCGCGCCTGGCGTGGCTGCTCGCCGCGCAGCTCCTCGTCGGCGCGGTGGCCGGCGTGCTCGGAGGACGTCTGCTTGGCCGCCTGATGACCCGGATGCAGTTGCCGGAGGGCCTCTATGCCCTGCTCATCGTGTCGGGCGGCCTGGTGGTGTTTGCGGCGGCCAACCTGCTCCAAGGCAGCGGCTTCCTGGCGGTGTACCTGGCCGGCCTCCTCGTCGGCAACCGGCGTTGCCGCGCAACCGAGCACGTCCTGCGCGTGATGGATGGCCTGGCCTGGCTGGCGCAGGCCACCCTGTTCCTCGTGCTGGGCCTGCTGGTCACCCCCTCGCACCTGGTCGAGTGGCTGGCGGAAGCCGTGCTGATCGCGCTCTTCCTGATGCTTGTCGCCCGGCCGGCCGCGGTCGTGCTCGGCCTGCTGCCCTTTCGTTACTCGCTGCGGGACATGGCCTTCATCTCGTGGGTGGGCCTGCGGGGTGCGGTGCCCATTGTTCTGGCGATCGTGCCCCTGATGATGGGCGTGCCCGACTCCCGGGTGGTGTTCGATATCACCTTCGCGGTGGTCCTGGTGTCGCTGCTGGTGCAAGGTGCCACCGTGCCGGTCGCGGCGCGGGTGTTCGGCGTGAAGGTGCCGCCGCTGGCCGAGCCGGTTAACCGCTTCGAGTTCTGGCTGGACGAGCGTGTTGCGATCGACGTCGTCGGGGTCCGGGCCGCGGAAGGGGCCGCGGTGATCGGCCGGCATCCGGGGGGAGCCCTGGCCGGGCAGGGCTTTCGTGATGCCCGCTGCCTGGCCTTGATGCGCGCCGGCGAGCGGGTCGCGATCGATGACGGCGTCCGGCTTCAGGCGGGCGATATTGCCTGGATCGCAGCCGATGCGGCAGAGGCCGGGGCGATGGCCGCCCTGTTCGGCGAGGCCCTGGGCGGGCAGGGCGACGGGGGCGGCCACTACGGGCCCTTTCACGTCCATCCGGACGCACCGGCCGCGGCGCTCGCCGAGGCCTACGGCTTCGCCCTGCCGGCCGACGAAGCCGGACTGGCGGTCGGCGAGCTGCTGCAGGCGCGCCTTGGCGGTGCCCAGGTGGAAGGCGACCGGTTGGCGGTGGGCCCCTTGCTGCTCACCGTGCGCGCGCTGGACGGAAAGGGACGCATCCGCGCCGTCGGCCTGAAGCCGTCCGCACGTCCTGCGGCCGTCCGATCGGCGAGGCATCGGAAAGCCAGAAACCTCTGATAAAATTCCGGGTTTTGCTCGATGAGGCCAGTCCGATGACGGCTCGAATTCTCGATGGCAACGCCCTCTCGGCCCAGGTGCGCGCGGAACTCGCCGAACAGGCCGCCACGCTCACGCGGCGCGGCGTGCAGCCCAGCCTGGCGGTGATCCTGGTGGGCGACAACCCGGCCTCGGCCGTGTACGTCCGCAACAAGGTGTCGGCCTGTGAAAAGGCCGGCATCCGCTCGCTGAAGTTCGACTACCCGCAGGACGCCGATCCGGCCCTGGTGCTGGCCAGGATCGCCGAGCTCAACGCCGATGCCGGCGTGCACGGCATCCTGGTGCAGTTGCCCCTGCCGCCCCAGTTCAACGAGAAGGCAGTCCTCGAAGCCATCGCGGTGGGCAAGGACGTGGACGGCTTCCACGCGGAGAACGTCGGTCGCCTGTCCCAGGGCCAGCCCGCCTTCTTCCCGTGCACCCCGCACGGCGTGATGAAGATCCTCGAGTACGGCGACATTCCCGTCAGCGGGGCAGACGCCGTCGTGATCGGCCGCTCGAACATCGTCGGCAAGCCCATGGCGATGCTGCTGACCCAGGCCGGTGCCACGGTCACGGTCTGCCATTCCAAGACCCGCGATCTGGCGGCGCATACCCGCCGGGCCGATATCCTGGTGGTGGCCATCGGTCGCGCGCTGGAAGTGACGGCCGACATGATCAAGCCGGGCGCCACGGTCATCGACGTCGGCATGAACCGTTTCCCCGCGGGCCATCCGAACGAGGGCAAGCTGTGCGGCGACGTGGATTTCGAGGGCGCCAGCCAGGTGGCCGGCGCGATTACCCCGGTGCCGGGCGGCGTGGGCCCGATGACCATCACCATGCTGCAGGCCAATACGGTGGAGTCGGCCCGCCGCGTGGCCGATGCGGGAGGACGCTGAGATGAGCACGCAACCGATTGTCGGCATCATCATGGGCTCCAACTCCGACTGGCCCACCATGAAGGCAGCGGCGGCCATCCTCGAGGACTTCGGCGTGCCCTTCGAGGCCCGCGTGGTCTCCGCCCACCGCACGCCGGACCTGATGTTCGAGTATGCCGCCGAGGCGCGCGACCGAGGCCTCAAGGCCATCATCGCCGGCGCCGGTGGTGCCGCTCACCTGCCGGGCATGGTGGCCGCCAAGACCACGCTGCCCGTGCTCGGCGTGCCGGTCCAGTCGCGCGCGCTCTCGGGGCAGGATTCCCTCCTGTCGATCGTGCAGATGCCCAAGGGAATCCCGGTGGCCACTTTCGCGATCGGTGAGGCCGGCGCGGCCAATGCGGCGTTGTTCGCGGTCGCCCTGCTGGCGAACGACGATGCGAGCCTGGCGGGCAAGCTGGCGGATTTCCGCGCGCGCCAGACCGAGACCGTGCTGAACATGACCCTGGACTGATCCCGACGATGATCCTGCCTCCCGCGACCCTGGGCATGCTCGGAGGCGGCCAGCTCGGCCGCTTCTTCGTTTCCGCGGCCCACGAGATGGGCTACACCGTGTGGGTGCTCGACCCGGACCCGAACAGCCCGGCCGGCCGAATTGCCGACGAGCACCTGGTGGCGGCCTACGATGACTATGTGGCCCTCGACCGCATGGCGGCCACCTGCGGCGCAGTGACCACCGAGTTCGAGAACGTGCCGGCCGAGACGCTGGAGTATCTGGCCAAGTTCATTCCGGTGCGGCCGTCGGCGAAGGCCGTCGCGATCTGCCAGAACCGGATCGCCGAGAAGACCTTCCTGCGCGACCACGGCATTCCGCACGGGCCGTTCGCCGTGATCCGCGGCGACGAGGACGTGGCCGCGGCCGACGACGCCCTCTTTCCGGCAGTGCTCAAGGTGGCCCGCTTCGGCTACGACGGCAAGGGCCAGGCCCGCGTCGCGAGCCGCGAAGAAGCCCTGCATGCCTTCCATGGCTTCAACAGCGAGCCCTGTGTGCTCGAGAAGATGCTGGCCCTCGACTGCGAGGTGTCGGTGGTGCTGGCGCGCGATGCCGCTGGGCAGATCCGCGCCTTCGAGCCGGGCGAGAACCGCCACCGCAAGGGCATTCTCGACGTCACCATCGCGCCGGCCCGCGTCGAACCGGCATTGCGCCGCCAGGCCGGCGAGGTAGCCGAGCGCATCGCCGTGGCGCTCGGCTACGTCGGCACGCTGGGGGTCGAGTTTTTCATCAGCGGCGGCGCCCTGTACGTGAACGAGATGGCGCCACGGCCCCACAACAGCGGGCACCACACCATCGACGCCTGCGTCACCAGCCAGTACGAACAGCAGGTGCGGGCGCTCACCGAGCTTCCCCTCGGCGAGCCGCGCATGCACAGCCCCGCGGTGATGGTGAACCTGCTCGGCGAACTGTGGTTCGACGGCGGCGACCACCACACCCACCAGCGCGAGCCGGACTGGTCGGTGCTGCACCGGGAGCCCGGCGCGCGCCTGCACCTGTATGGCAAGCACCACGCCCGCCAGGGCCGCAAGATGGGTCACTTCACCGTCATCGGAGAAGCCGTCGACGCTGCGCTCGAGATGGCCCTGCGTGCCCGTGCTGCGGTCGGCATCATCGATGACGATCACTGAGGCCAGCGCCGAGGCGATCGCCCACGCCGCCGATCTGCTGCGCGCCGGCCGCCTGGTCGGCCTCCCCACCGAGACCGTGTACGGCCTGGGCGCCGATGCGGCGAACGAGGCAGCCGTGGCGGAGATCTTTGCCGCCAAGGGCCGACCGGCCGACCATCCGCTGATCGTGCATGTCGGTGACGCCGAGGCCCTCACCACCTGGGCCGCCCGGGTGCCGAAGGAGGCCATCGCGCTGGCCCGCGCCTTCTGGCCCGGCCCCTTGACGATGATCCTCGACAAGGCCGACGACGTCTCCGACCTCGTCACCGGTGGCCAGCCCACGGTGGGACTGCGCATGCCCGACCACCCGGTCGCCCTGGCCCTGCTGCGCCGCTTCGGCGGCGGCATCGCCGCGCCCTCGGCCAACCGCTTCGGCCGCATCAGCCCGACCACCGCGGCCCACGTCGAGGCGGAGCTGGGCGAGCGGGTGGCGATGGTGCTCGACGGCGGCGACTGCCTGGTGGGCATCGAATCGACCATCCTCGACCTCACCGGCGCCACGCCGGTGATCCTGCGCCCCGGCGCCATAGACGCCGCCGCCATCGCCGCTGTCATCGGCCGACGCCCGCTGCACCGAGAGGACCTCGCCGCCGATACCGCCACCCCCCGCGTCTCCGGGGCCCTGCCTGCCCACTACGCACCCGCTACCGCGATGCGCCTGCTGGACCACGCGGCCCTGATGGCGGCGATCGCCGACGCCCCCGACTGCCGCACGGCGGTACTCTCCCGCGAACCGATGGCCGACGGCTTCGGCGGCATCTGGAAGCGCGCCCCGCACAGCGCCGACGCCTACGCCCGCGCGCTGTACGCCGACCTGCGCGCCCTCGACGCGGCGGGCTGCGAGCGCATCCTGGTCGAGGCCCCGCCGGCCGACCCGGACTGGCGGGCCATCCGGGACCGCCTCGAGCGCGCCGCCCGCGGCGCCGCCGACCACGAAGCGACCTGAACCGCCGGGGCTTTCCTCCCTGTCTGCCGGGCGCTATAATTCGCGCCCTCAGGGCCGATAGCTCAGCTGGGAGAGCGCTGCGTTCGCAATGCAGAGGTCGGGAGTTCGATCCTCCTTCGGTCCACCACCAACACTTCCGGAGTGATCCGGTAGAAGCTGTAGCTATAAGCATAACTTGGCCAAGCGGCCAGGTTATGCTTTAAATCTTGCTCGGACACATTATGGTTTTTCAATGATGTTTCTTAGAATGTAGGGTTTTGCTTCGCGAGATGAGCGGAGCAAGCACAAGAAAACGGGGCCAGCGTGTCCGTGCGCATTGAATTTTGACCACCCGTGCGCGTTGAATTTTGACCAGGGGCGGAT
>JBNLCM010000007.1:0-3873 GCA_050303815.1 Rhodocyclaceae bacterium | reverse complement strand
CCCCCCCCCCCCCCCCCCCCCCCCAAGCCCGGAGGATTACTCCTCCGCGTTTTCCTGGATGTTGAACACCACCGGGATCGCGCCGCCGCCGGAACCGCTTTTCTCCTGCGGCGTGTATTCGACCTTGACCTTGGCGAAGTTCAGCGTGGCGTTCTCGGTCAGGCGATCCTCGCCGCCGGCGCCACCGCTGCTGACCGAGGTCACGAGCACGTCGGTCATCGTGATCTTCAGATAGGTCAGCGGCTTGTCGCCGGCCTTGCGCACGAACAGCTTGGCCTCGGGATAGTGCTTGCCGGTGCAGCACTTCTGGATCAGGTTCGGCGTGGAGGAATCGACGTACTTGGTGAACGACAGGTCCTGCACGCTGACCTTGCCCGCGCCGCCGCCGCCGCCGATGTGCATCGAGCCGCTCTGGCTCATGCCCCAGCTGTAGGCCAGCACATCGATGTGGTCCTTGTATTCCTTGTCCTTGGACTCGCCCTTGATGTCGCCCAGTTTCATGAACATATCAACAGCCATTTCTGCTCTCCTTTAGTGACTCAGTAACTACCAGCGTTGTGGGCATCACGCACCCGCAGACCCCCTACGGGTGGGCGAGTTGACCCCGGGGCCCGGGAGCCGGCTGGCGGGCCGGCGCTAACCCGGGCAGTCGATCAAGCGCCCTTGGCAGAAGGCAGCTTGGAAACCAGCCTCAACGAGACCGTCAAACCCTCCAGCTGGTAATGCGGCCGGAGGAAGAATTTCGACGTGTAGTAGCCGGGGTTGCCTTCCACCTCGGCCACTTCCACCTGGGCGTCGGCCAGCGGCCGGCGCGCCTTCGTCGATTCGGACGAGTGCGCCGGGTCGCCATCGACGTAGTTCATGATCCAGCTCTGCAACCAGCGCTCCATCTCGTCGCGTTCCTTGAACGAGCCGATCTTGTCGCGCACGATGCACTTCAGGTAGTGGGCGAAGCGGCAGCAGGCGAACAGGTAGGGCAGCCGCGCGGCCAGGTTGGCGTTGGCGGTGGCATCCGGATCGTCGTACTCGAACGGCTTCTGCAGCGACTGGGCGCCGATGAAGGCGGCGAAATCCGAGTTCTTGCGGTGGATCAGCGGCATGAAGCCGTTCTTGGCCAATTCGGCCTCGCGCCGGTCGCTGATCGCGATCTCGGTCGGGCACTTCATGTCCACGCCGCCGTCATCGGTCGGGAAGGTATGCACAGGCAGCCCCTCGACCGCGCCGCCCGACTCGATGCCGCGGATGCGCGAGCACCAGCCGTAGAGCTTGAACGAGCGGTTGATGTTGGTCGCCATCGCGTAGGCCGCGTTGGCCCAGGCGTACTTGCTGTGGTCGGCGGCGCCGGTGTCTTCCTCGAAGTCGAATTCGTCCACCGGGTTGGTGCGGGCGCCGTAGGGCTGGCGCGCCAGGAAGCGCGGCATCGCCAGGCCCAGGTAGCGGGCATCGTCCGACTCGCGCAGCGAGCGCCAGGCGGCGTACTCGGGGGTCAGGAAGATCTTGGTCAGGTCGCGCGGGTTGGCCAGTTCCTGCCACGAATCCATCTGCATCACCGTCGGCGACGCGCCTGCGATGAACGGCGCGTGGGCGGCGGCCGAGATCTTGGCCATCTCGCCGAGCAGTTCGACGTCCGGCGGGCTCTGGTCGAAATAGTAGTCGCCCACCAGGCAGCCGAACGGCTCGCCGCCGAACTGGCCGTATTCTTCTTCGTAGACCCGCTTGAACAGCGGGCTCTGATCCCATGCGGTGCCCTTGTAGCGTTTCAGCGTCTTGTGAAGGTCCTTCTTGGTGATGTTCATCACCCGGATCTTCAGCATCTCGTCGGTTTCGGTGTTGTTCACCAGGTAGTGCAGGCCGCGCCAGGCGCCCTCGAGGCGCTGGAAGTCCTCGTGGTGAAGGATCAGGTTGACCTGTTCGGTCAGCTTGCGGTCCAGTTCGGCCACCATCGCCTCGATGGTCTTGACGACGTCCTGCCCGATCACCGCGGTGCCGGCCAGCGCCTGCTGGGCCAACGTCTGCACGGCCTGCTCGACCGCGCTCTTGGCTTCCTCGGTCTTGGGTTTGAATTCCTTGTGCAGCAGTGCGGTGAAGTCGTTGCCCTCGAGTGTGACGCCACCGAGTTCGGAAGCCTGCTCTTGCATTTCAGCCATTAGGGTTCTCCGTTCGCTCAGTGGTTAGGATCAGGACTCGCTGCTCGCGCCGCCTTCGCCGCCGCCTTCGGCCTTCTTCGCCGAATCGGCCAGCGATTTCAGCAGCGCAGGATCCTTGACCACCTTCGCGATCAGTTCCTCGGCGCCGGTCTTGCCGTCCATGTAGGTGATCAGGTTCGACAACTGCTGGCGTGCCTCGAGCAGCTTGTTGAGCGAATCGACTTTCCTGGCGATGGCCGCCGGCGAGAAGTCCTCCATGTTCTCGAAGGTCAGATCGACGGCGATGTTGCCTTCCCCGGTCAGCGTGTTCGGTACCTGGAATGCGACCCGCGGTTTCATCGCCTTCATCCGGCTGTCGAAGTTGTCCACGTCGACTTCGAGGAACTTGCGGTCGGCCACCGGCGGCAGCGGATCCTCGGGTTTGCCGGACAGGTCGGACATGACGCCCATGATGAAGGGCAGCTGGACCTTCTTTTCCGAGCCGTAGAGCTCGACGTCGTATTCGATCTGAACGCGCGGTGCGCGATTGCGGGCTATGAATTTCTGACTGCTGGTTGCCACGTCCAATCTCCTTTAATGCACTCTCGGCCGAGAGAGGGGTATCACGAAGATGGCCTACCGATCCACAGCCGCGGGCGGTGCCTGCGAATGCACTCAGTACCCCTCTTCGTCGTTCTTGATGCCTGCGATGGTTTCAATTTGCGTGAGCCCATCAGGAACCATGTCACGGATGATGTCGACGAAACTCATGTCGACGAGCCGTTTGGCGCGCTCCAACAGCAGCGGCGCCGGATTGGAGGGCTCGTTGCGCGCGAAGTAGTCGATCACCTTGTCGATCATCAGCACCGCGTCGCGCCGGTTGCGCACCTCGCCGCTGGGGCCGGCGACGGCCTTGGCCGCGCCGGCTTCGTCGCCCGCTTCGACGTCGGAAGCCGCTTCGCCTCCCGCGTCCGGCGTCGCGCAGACCTGGGTCAGGTACTTGAGCGTGGTGACGATGGGACGCAGGTCGGGCGCATTGTCTGCGCCGACCTTCTCCTTCAGTGCAGTGTAGAGCGTGTCCACCGATGTCAAGGTGGTGCCGATCAGTTCGGATGCCGCCAGGCCTTCCTCGGTGGCCATCATCTCGGTGATCTGTGACAGCGAGATGGTCTCGGCGTCTTCCTTCGCCGGCAGCTTTTCGAGCGCCACCTCGACGTCGCGCACCAGCAGCTGGCCGACCTGCCGCGAGCGGATCAGGTAGCTCTCGCGCAGCAGGCGCAGCAGGCCGTCCGGGTCGGCCAGCGCCGCCAGCGCGTTCATGCGCATGATCGGGTCGTTGTCGTCGTCGGGATCGAGCTGGGGATGAACCTGGTCCCAGTACTTCTCGATCAGGCCGTTGATCAGGTCGGCGCCGGGCTTGAGGCCGGCGAAGCCCTCGGTGGTGACCAGTCCCTGCAGCAGCAGCGCGGCGACGCGCAGGTCCTTGGTGCGGCCCAGCAGTTCCAGCGACAGCTTGCACACCTGGGGCCACGCGGGCTCTTCCGCCGGCACCAGGGTGTCACCGTATTGCTGCTCGGGCTTGCCCTTGGAGGCCTGTTCGAGTTCCAGGAAGGCCGGATCGTATTCCAGGTCCGGGCCGCAGGGAGGCGACTCGGACGCCTCAGCAAGCAACTGATCGAGATCAATCACGTCTCATCTCACTTGTCAGGGTGTGTGCCTGTGCTCGCCGGCTGGGAATGTCTGCCGC
>JBNLCM010000006.1:0-9993 GCA_050303815.1 Rhodocyclaceae bacterium | reverse complement strand
AGATGGTTTGTGGGAGGCTGCAGCCAATCTGTAGAACGCACTCTCCGGCCCAATGAGCCCCACCGAACCATCAGCGGGTCGGAATGGTTCGGCAACTCAGGGGCATGCCATCGTGGGCCGACATAGGGCTACCACTTCTTGGGCTTACGGCGGCACCTCAAGGTAGAGCGACGGACTGTTAATCCGCAGGTCCCTGGTTCGAGCCAAGGTCGGGGAGCCAAGATACTGCAAGTGGCCCAGCCACGTTGGTCGAGCTCCTTTGCGTTCACTGTCTGGACCTCCCGCGCTTGCCTGCCTCGGACGAGCTCGGTCCCGGGCCGCCTGCACGCTACTCGCCCTGACCTACCGCGCCGTTCTATGTCCGGAAGGTAGCGGTTCTTGATAGGGCCATACTTCGGTGCCAGGAGTGTCGGTCGCTGATGATGCTGTATCGAAAGGCCTTCGCTTCAATTCTGATTCGAGCCGATCCGAGGCAAATCAGCTTGTCTGGACCGCGTGGAGTCAATCGACCCCATATGTCTTCAAGGCGAACGGCGGCGAGGAATTCGGCAGCCTGTACCTGCACCTTGCACCCACGGATCTCGAGGAAACTTGTTTCATCGGCATCACCTACAAGTTGAATGCCAACGGCTCCCCAAATCTCGAGATCCCGAAGCGGGTCTAGGAACAAGCGCGCCACAGCGAGCGCTCGGGCTGTGGTGCTTTGGGCCACCTCGAAGGCAAGGACCCCGTTAACGCCTTGCAAAGGCTGCCGGCCCAACCTCCAACGATGGGTAGGAACTCGATCTTCCAGAATAAGGTTGACGCAAACCAATGTGCATGCTTTTTTTGAAGAGGGCGGCAGATGGCGGGACTTCATTGCGCGCTTCTTGGCTACGTCTGCCGCACCCACTCAGTTTTCTCGATTTCTTTTTGCCATGTCGGATCCAGCCCGGATTTCGATAGAACGAGTTGCGGTATGTCACGTCAGAATGGGTCCGATCGGCGTTCGGGCGATCCATTGCCGGCGTGCACCGACTCATCTCGTTGCGCCAAGCGAGCAAGTCCCTGTCTGACATTCGCCAGACGGACGCGAGGAGGTTCAAATGGGTTCATTGGCACAGGACTACGTCGACCTCATCGCGTCGGGTGACAAGCAGAAGATATCCTGTGTCTTGCTGGCTGCCGGTGCGGCGGCTGGCGCATCGGGATTGGCAGCGGGGATCTACTTTGCTCCCACCAATGTGGTCCCCGGTGCCGGGCAGGCGATCAATGCGACAGCCGCGGGAATCGGGGCAGTACTTGGCGCGCTGCTCTCCGCGAAAGCGGCCTATGGCGTTTGCGGTGGCGAATCCACGAAGGGCAGCTTCGACAACCTGTTCTCCGCAGGCAAAATCGAGCCCGGCACGCTGGATGCCTACGAGAGGCAATTGACATCCGAGTTTGGCGTTTCGCGTGGCGAAGCCAGGGTGCTGGCAAAGGCGGCCTACGTCTATGCGTCCAACAATGCATCAGGCCCGATTCCCAAGGCGACACCCAGCGAGAGAAAGAATGCCGTTGCTTTCCTTCTGGAAAAGCTGGCCAGCGCCGGAATCGCTTGACGCCCCTCGGCCGTATTGAAGAATCACTGCGCGCCCCGATGGCTTGGCGGGCATCGCTTCGAGCGGGTCAGCGATTGCCGGTTGCTTACCCAGCGCCCTCGGATGCCTCCCCAGGTGTCACTGGGCGCTTTCTGTGGTCGCCCCCGCCCGAACCCGCCACGGACGGCCGCCCGGTGGCCCGCCATCGTCCCCCTATTCCGGCCACCCCCGGACCGCCCCTGCGCCCACTCTGCGGGCCGGGCGACGGCGTTGTCCGACTGGGCGGACCTGTAGCGCCCACCGGCCTTCGCCTGTCCGTGTGATCGCCACCGATCCGGCGACTGGCGAACGGCGGGCCAGGCCGTCCGGGCGTTCGGCGCGGCCAGTGGTCCGGTCACGGTCGACCGTCCATCTCATGCCTTGTCGCCCGCCGCGAAGGGCTGGCGCAGAATGCCTGAAGTACACGCGACACCGCGTGATTGCCATGGAGACGGTGCAATGCACCTCCGCCCACAACCAATGCGTCCCGGCCGGCTCCCCACGAGCGGCTGGCTTGCCCTGGCCGCGCTTGCTGCAAGCGTGAACGGCTGCGCCCGTCTCGACGATGCCGAGCCAACCGCGACGTGGAAGATCGTCATCGGCGTCGTATCGGCGGTCTATCTCATCTGGAAGCTGCGTGGCTGGCTTGGCGGCGCCGGGCGCGGCGGCGATGGCGGCGGCATCGACGGATTTGGCGGCGACGGTGGGGACTGCGGCTGATCGCTGCAGCCGCTACGCACGCCACCTGAACCGCCTGCCTCGGGCCGACGGCCACCGCGCCATCGCCACGCGAAACGCGCCGGCAGTCGATGCCGGGCGGGAATGCCCACGGCACGCGGCGGTCCAAGGCGAACGGCGCGCCGATGGCGCTGGTCCAGGCGCCGCCCAGCGGTGAGTTCCCGAGCCCTCTTGTGTGAGACGCCCCATGAGCCATCAGAATCCGGTCCCGCTCAAGCGCTACGGCATCATTGCCCTGGTGTTGCTGGTCGTCGCGTTCAGCTGGTACGGCCCCATCACCGAGCGGGCCCAGGCCAGCGTGGACGCGGGCCTTCAGCGATCCCTCGTCAGCTTCGCCTCCGCCCGTGCCCTCAATGGCGCCATCTCGTTCTTTCAGGGCACCGAGGTCAGCGCCCAACCGCTGGGCGTGGGCGTCACCTTCTCGGTGGGCGAGGCGCTGGACCCCTTGAACGATCTGGTCGAGTCCTTTTCATCCCTGATGCTGATGAGCAGCGTGGCGTTCGGGCTTGAGAAGCTCCTGCTGGCGATGGGGTCGAACGGATTGGTGTCGGGGGCGGTCAGTGCGTTTGCCCTGGGCTGGATCATCCTGTTTGCGCGGGGCATCGCCCCGCCCGGCCTGACCCGGTTCCTGCTCGTGTTGATCTTCATTCGATTCGTCATGCCGGTCACCCTGATCGCCAGTGACCAGGTCTTCCAGCATTGGCTCGCGAAGGACTACAGCACGGCGCAGGCCTCGATGGAGGAAACCACCCGGGTCATCAGGGCCTTCGAGCCAGACGCGGCGACCACACCGCAGGCCACTGCTCCGGACGGGGCGGATCCGGCCAGCGCGCCGGCGCGCGGCGATTCAACGAACGACGGGTCGGGCGCGTTCGCCCGCCTGTGGGAAGCCGCCAAGGCAAAGGCCGCCTCCCTTGCGACGGGCAGCGTGGCGCAATTGCAGAACGGCGTGCTCGCGCAGTACGAGGCGCTGGCCCAGGCGACCGACCGGGCCGCAAGGCGCATGATCGACCTGATCGTCGTCTTCCTGATGCAGACCCTCGTCGTGCCGCTGATCCTCCTGTGGGCGCTCTACTGCCTGGCACCCGCCCGTCGCCTCCCCGATCGGATACTGGCCCACAGCTGAGGGCAGCGCGTCGTGCGATGACGACGCCCCAGGGCGGACCGGTTCGGTCGGATGTCAGCGCCCTCTCCGGACGGAAACGGCATAATCCCGGCAGACCATCGGGCCACAAGGCTTGGCAGATGACGGATCAGACTGCGCCAACTTACATTTTCCTGGACATCGACGGCGTGCTGCGGCGGAACAGCTCGCCGGCGAACGTCTTTGACGACAGTTGCCTGCATTCGCTGATCCTCGCCGTCGGCCCGATCGACGACCCGCGGATCGTTGTGTCGTCCACCTGGCGGCTGGGCATGTCCCTGGCGGCGCTCAAGGCGCGTTTCCCCATGCCCCTGGCCGAGCGGATTGCCGGCGTGACGCCCGAGGTCGCCGGCGCCCCGGTCTACCAACGGTTTGCCGAGATTCACGCCTATTGCACGAAGAAGGGTGTTGCCACGGACGAGTGGATCGCCATCGACGATTCGGCCGAGCTGTACCCGCCGGACACGCGGCTCGTGCTCACCAACCCGGCGGTCGGGTTCGACCAGGCGGCCATCGTCGCGATGTGGGACCTCCTGGGTATCGCATAGCGGACCGCCCGGCCGGTACGGCGGCAACATGCGCGGCCCGCGGGCGCTACAGGGTCGCCAGCGGCGAGGCCATGCCACCGACCGCGTGGCCCGCCAGGCCGATGCGGCCTTCGAGGCGCCTCGCGTCGCAGATCGAGAGCAGGTCGGTCGCGTCGCCCGACACCTTGAGGTAACGCGCCTGGTTCTTGCGAAAAGTGGCCTGGTTACCGGGCACGGCAACGGCGCTATCGTAGGTGAGGGTGCGCACGTCCCTGCCCAGTTAGCGGGCCACCCGGTCCCACACGCTCTGGTCGGTGCCGAGACCATGCGTGAAGGCCGGCACGTCCTGCGCCTCCAGGCGGCCGGAGCGCCGCACCCGGCGTCTGTCGCGAATGTGCTGGCCCATGCCGGTGCTTGCCCTGTTACCACCGTGTGATTCATCTGCCATGCCGAATCGCAGGCCCATCCGTCGTGCCGGCCTGGCGATCGGGGTCCATCCTGTATTTCGGCGCCGTCCGGTGCCAGGCAGGCCTTGTTGCACGGTGGGCGCAACGCCATAATCGGCGCGCCCGAGTTCCCCTGCCTCTCCATGACCGACCTTGCCCCGCTTCACCAGGCCATCGACGATCGCGTCGCGCGGATTCGACAGGAGCAGCCGGACTGGCCTTGCGGAAAGGGGTGCGACCAGTGCTGCCGAAGCCTGGCCGACGTGCCCCGCCTGACACCGTCGGAGTGGTCACTGCTGCAGTCGGGTCTCGAGACGCTGACGGCTGACGCCCTGGCGTCGATCCGGATGCGGGTCCGCACGATGGCGCGAGGTGCCAATGGCTACGTGTGTCCCCTGCTCGACACCGAGTTGGGCATCTGCCCGGTCTATGCCCATCGGCCGGTGGCCTGTCGAACCTATGGCTACTACGTTGAACGCGACCGGGGGCTCTACTGCCGCGACATCGAACGACGGGTCGACGCGGGTGAGATGGCCGACGTGGTCTGGGGCAACCAGGCCGCGGTCGAGCAAGCCATGCGCACGGACGGCCCGGCTCAGCCCCTGACCGCCTGGTTCGACCAGGCCGGCGGCGTCGGGCCCCACGGCGACGCGCCGGGCCCACAAGGCTGACGGCGCCGCACGCGCAGCGCACCGGACATCCATTCGCCGCCGGATCACCCGGCCGGCCGGGGCCCCTTTGACGCAAGCATTGATTGGAATCAGCGCGCTAGCACTTTCTCCATATTGTAAATCAATGTTGCCCGGTGGGAGAATTCCGGGGCACGCCCCGCATCAGGCGCGACGGCCTGGCGCTGCGTGCCATTCACCCGCAACGCGCTTGAGATCGACCGATGCCACACCGTCCCGTGTCCCCCGCCCGCCCGGCCGCTGCCGTCATCCTCTGTGCCTGCCTCGGCCTGCCCGCCCAGGCGCCGGCGGCCGACGCAGCTGGCCAACGGATCGGAGCGATCCATGACCATGCCCGCGCCACCCTGTCGGCGCCGGCCAGCGCGCCCGACCTGCGCCATCCCCACGCGACGGGCAATGTCGTCCTGCGGGACGCCATCTATCTCTACAACCGCCCTGTCCACTCGGGCTACCTGAAGAGTGTCTTCGGACTCGGCTGCGACATTCTGCAACTGGTCCTGGACCTCGAGTCCGGCGAAACGAACATCAGCTTCTACTCGGCCGAGACCAGCGCCGACATGGCGAGCGGGAATGCCACGATCACCGACTACCCGGACACCATCCGGCAGGCGGCATACATGTTCTCCTACGCGCTGTATGGCAGCGCCTACGGGAAGGGCTTCGCCTTCGCCGAGGACAGCTTCGACCGGGGCAGTACCGTCATCGGCAACATGACCGCCTTCGTCTATTGCTTCTCGTCGGACCCGTCCGCGTCGCTGGTGTATTCCGATGGCCTGACCGGCGAGACACTCGGCTCGGACGAGGTCAATCCGTGACACCGGTCGGCCACCGCGATACAGCCCGGCAGGCGTCGGCCGGGGTGACCGTCGCACTGCTGGCGGCCCTGCTGACCGGATGCGGCGGAGGCGGCGGAGACACCGGCCGCGCCACCGCCACCGGGCCGGCAACCGCCGGCACCGTCGTTTCGACCCCGAGCGCACTGCCGCCCGGCGTCGCAAGCGCGCCGGCGCAACCGATCCAGCCAACCGGGGCGTGCGGCAACGACGGTTACTGGGGCAGTGGCAACGGCGGTGCCGCCGGCCGGACGAGCTTCCTGCAGTCCCTCGGCAGCTTCATCGCGGGCTGTGTCGGCATCGAGGCCGGCAGCGGCAGCTACCAGGTGTCCGGGAGCGCCAGCGTGGCCTCCGGCATCGTCGCCGACAGCGACGTGAATGATCCCGAGGCGAGCTTCGCCGCGAACAACGGCCCCGCCACGGCCCAGCCGATCCCGAACCCCGGCATGGCCATCGGCTTCGCATCGCTGGGCGGCTCCGGCCCGGCCGGCAGCCGGTTTGCCAGCGCCGGCGATGAGTGGGACACCTACCGGACCGGCCTCGCCGCAGGCCAGGTGGTGGAGATGGAGATCGGCGCCTGGACGTCCGCCCTGGCCAGCGCCATCGACCTGGACCTCTTCCTTTACGATCTGTCCCTCAACCTCGTCGCCTCCTCCGAGGGGGTCGGTCGCACGGAATCGCTCACGGTGCCGGCTTCGGGCACCTACTATGTGGTCGTCGGCGCCTACCAGGGGGCGAGCACCTACACCCTGTCCATCGGCGTACGCAACGGCGTTGCCCGCACATCGGCGGGCCACTGGAACCGGGCGGCAGACTTCGTGCCCGGCGAAGCGATCGCATCGTCCGACTCCGCCCCGGACGACGGCACGATGGCCCACGCCGCGGCTGCCGGCGCCTCCGTCAAGGCGGGGGCCGCCACCTCGGCGTTGCTGCTCGATCTCACGGCCAGCGACGTCCGACGCCAGGCGCAGGCGGCACCTGCCGGGACGGACCCCTGGTCGGGCCTGCCCCTGTCGATCGACAGCATCGCGCGTCGCGACACACTGGCACGCCTCAAGCATCTCGCGACCCGCCCCGGACTGGCGTCCGTCGGCCCCAACTACCGGGTGCAGTCGTTCGCGACCGCCAACGACACCTATTACGGCCTGCAATGGCACTATCCCGCGATCAACCTGCCCAGCGCCTGGAACATCACGCGCGGGGCGAACGCCAGCAACCCGGTGATCGTCGCGGTGATCGACACCGGGGTGGTCCTGTCCCACCCGGATCTCGCCGGCAGGCTGGTCAGTGGCTACGACTTCATCAGCGACCCGTCCATCTCGCTCGACGGCGACGGCGTGGACGCCAACCCCAATGACCCGGGTGACCAGGGTGCTGGCGGCACCAGCTCGTGGCATGGCACCCACGTTTCGGGGACCGTGGCGGCGACCACCAACAATGGCGAGGGCGTCGCCGGCGTGGCGGGCGACGCCCGCGTGATGCCGGTCCGCGTGCTCGGCCGGGGCGGCGGAACGACCTTCGATATCCTTCAGGGCATCCTGTATGCGTCCGGCCAGGCCAACGTGTCCGGCAGCGTGCCGGCGCAGGCGGCCGACGTCATCAACCTCAGCCTGGGTGGCGGCGGCTATGTGCCCCAGGTCCAGGAGGCCATTCGGCAGGCCCGCGCGCGCGGCGTCGTGGTGGTTGCCGCAGCCGGCAACGAAACCTCGTCGGCCCCCTCGTACCCGGCCGCCTACGATGGCGTGATCTCGGTCAGCGCCACCGATACCGGCAACGCGCTCGCCTACTACTCCAATTTCGGCGGCACCATCGACGTCGCGGCACCCGGTGGCGACCTGCGCGTCGACGCGAATGCCGACGGCTACCCCGACGGCATCCTCAGCACGAAGATGAGCGAGAGCACGGGCAGCGCCAGCGCCGCCTACGCGTTCGAACAGGGCACCTCGATGGCGGCGCCCCATGTCGCGGGGGTCGTGGCCCTGATGCGCGCGGTGAATCCGTCCATCACCCCGGCCCAGGTGGATGCCCTGATCACCTCGGGCGCCATCGTCGACGATCTGGGCCCGCCGGGCCGGGACGACAGCTTCGGCTACGGCCTGATCAATGCCTACAAGGCGGTGGTCGAGGCCCAGAACCTGACGGGCACGGCGCCGGCCTCACCGATCCTCGCCGCGCTGCCGAGCCGCATCGACTTCGACACCACGGCCACCCAGCAGGTGTTGCGCCTCGAAAACCAGGGTGCCGGCACGATCACCATCAGCGGCATCAGCGACAACGCCACGTGGCTCACGATCGGCGCCGAGACCGCGGTCAACAGCGGGCTCGAATACCGCCTCAGCGCCAGCCGCGGCGGCCTCGCTTCCGGCGTGCATTCGGCCACCATCACGGTCAGCAGTACGGCCGGCAACCTGCAGATACCGGTCACCCTGCAGGTCGCCGGTGCCTCCGTGCCGGGCCATGCGGGGCGGGTCTATTTCCTGCTGCTCGATCCCGACACGGGCGAGAACCTCGGCCAGGTGGCCGCGAACCCCCAGAACGGGCGCTACACCTTCGCCTTCCCGAGCGTCCCGGCCGGCCACTACTACCTGATCGGCGGCAGCGACCAGGACAACGACGGCTTCATCTGCGGCAGCGGCGAGAGCTGCGGCGTCTGGCCGGCCTCGGACCTGCCGGAAGTCCTCAGCATCGTCAATGGCGATCGCAGCGGGCTCGACCTGATCATGGCCCCCGTCAATGCGCTGGGGGCAAGCAACCGGCCCGCCGCCTTCCGCAACGCCGCAACCGGCCTCCCCGCCAGGCGAGCGCCCACCGACTGACGTATCACGAGCCGACCTGGACGAATCGCGGCGCCCGTCCGTCGCAGGGCCCGATCGGCTCGCTTCCAGCCCATTTCAGGAGAATCCATGTGAACCTGCGCAAACTCCTTGCCACCGTGTGCCTCTTCGTCGCCACGCCCTCGATCGCGTTCGCCCAGGCTGATGCGGCGGAAAACACCGCCGCACGCAGTGCGCAGAAACAGGCCGCCGCGGACAACTACTTCGGTTCTGCGGACCCCACGCCGGACATGGCCTCCCAGCCACAGGAAGCCGGCATTCGCCCGCAATCACCGGCGCAGGACACGCCCGCCAGCGAAGCCGACGTTCTCCGCCAGGCGCTTTCCACTGACGCATTGCGTACCGCCCACGCTGCCGGCTTGTCCCTTGGCGACGCCAGGTACTACTACAACAAGGATCCCGACATCATCGGATACGAAGGCTGGTTCGGCTCGTGCGCGATGACCATGATGGTCCTGGATGTGGTGGAAGGCGCCGTCACCATCGATATCGACAGAAACAACAGCTGGCAGACCTATCCCGACGCGATTCGTAGCCAGGCCAACATGTTTGCCTATTCCCTCTATAACGATGGCGATCAGGGCTTCATCCTGAACCCGACGTCGTCCGGAACCAAGGTGACCGCCTTCTTCTACTGTTTCACGTCCTCGGGCAACACCAATACGGGTGGCGGATCCGGAGGCGGGTCCGCAACGACCACATCGACGCTTACGTGGAACATCACCGACGCCTGCAACGATGGCTATCGGATCGAATACCGCTTCTTCGACAAGACGAACGACCTGGTCTGGCCCGGTTCCAGCACCGTGTACTACACGTCGTACTACAACACGACCTACACGAACCGCCTCGAGTGCCGCACCGGCGC
Source organism: Rhodocyclaceae bacterium (assembly GCA_050303815.1). Lineage (GTDB taxonomy): Bacteria > Pseudomonadota > Gammaproteobacteria > Burkholderiales > Rhodocyclaceae > Cognatazoarcus. The sequence continues at coordinate 316 of JBNLCM010000006.1, read as the reverse complement.
CAAGATCTGCTATGGCGCCAAGACGGGTAACTCCTACTGGGGCATTGGCATCAACGGAACGGAGGGTTGTACCGACTGCTGCACGACGTGCACGACAGCCACGGTAGCGAACCGCCTGGGTTGCTGACACGTCGCGCTGCGAACGAGAACGGGGCCCGCTGTCCCCGGCGCGAGAGCCGCTGACGCCGGGCCCGTGGAAATCCCGCTACAGCGGGAAGTGGCAGCGCACGACGTGCCCGTCGCCGCGATCGGCCGCATCAGGGTAGCGTTCGGCGCACACCGCCTCGGCCCGCGGGCAGCGCGGGTGGAAGTGGCA
>JBNLCM010000005.1:0-6389 GCA_050303815.1 Rhodocyclaceae bacterium | reverse complement strand
TTCGGCGAGCGCTACCTCAGCACCGCGCTCTACAGCCACCTCGACGCCTGACACCACACACCTGCCACAAGCGGACGGGGCGCCCACCAGGCGCCCCGTCCGGTTTCATGGACGCCGCCGATCGGCAGCGCTGGTGCGCTTTCGGCGCCGCTTGAAGCGGCTCTTGCGCCCGGTCAGCATGGCCAGCACGTAGTTCTCGCGATGCCACCAGGAAGCCCAGGCCGTGCCGACGACGTGGATGGCGATCAGCCAGGCAATGGTCCACGCAGCCAGTTCGTGCAGGACCTCGAGATCGTAGTCCCAATCGAGGGGCACGATGCCGGCGAGCGGCCCAGCCAGTTGCTGGGCGCCAAGCAGCATGATGCCCAGCACACAGATGAGCGGCAGCCCCAGCAGGAACACGAAGACCATCAGGGCCCCCATCGGGTTGTGACTCGAATACTCGCGGGCCTCTCCCATGCGGAACGCCGCCAGGGTGTAGCGGAAGGTCTCCCTCGGCGAGTAGATGAATGCCTTGAAGCGGGCATAGGGGCTGCCGATGAAGCCCCAGATCCAGCGCCAGAGGATGATCGTCAGGATGACGTAGCCCGAGATGTCGTGGCCGGGGAATTTGGGCTCGAGGAACAAGGAATAGGCCACGCAACTGACGAGGGTCCAGTGGCCGACCCGGACGACCTTGTCCCAGACGACCTCTTCGCCGGCACGACGCCGGGCAGGGGCCTCGGCGGCGTCCGGCAGCGGAGCGACTTCTGCGTCCTGATCCATACCTTTCACCTGCCCGCCTCCCGGGGTCATGGCCCCGGGAGAGCGGGTCCGATTGCACTCAACGCCAGGTGACGATGCCCGTCAAGCCGATGAACAGCACGTTCTGGTCGCTGTCCTGGGAGAGGGTCGTACCATCCGAGTAGACGTAGTCGGCCCACTGCCAGTCATTGGTCTTCCTGCGCTCGCCGATGACATCGAGCTGGATCGAGAAGTCCGGCTGCAGCTTGTACCGGCCGAACAGCTTGACGGTCTGGGTCTGGTAGCCCACGTCCGGCACGGACTCGATGTCACTGCTCTCCGAAGAGAACAGGAACAGGCCGTCGCTGTGCGACTCGGAAACGTCGAGCCCCACGTCCAGTGCATCGCCGACGATGCCTCGCAGGCCCACGCCGAAGGCGCGGTCCTGGTAGCGCGTCTTCGCCGTCCAGTCGTTGCCCCCACTCTGGCTGACCTGATCGAGGCGCGTATCGCTGCGCTGTCCCCATGCGGTGGCCTTCCAGAAGTCATTGATGGCATAGCTGACATCGAGGGAGACGAACTGGGCGTCACCGTCACGCGGCCCGATCTCACGCCCATCGTAGCGATCACGCGAGTACTCGATCATGCCCTGGAATGACAAGGCCCGGGTCGGGGTCCAGTCCCCCATCAGGCGCACCTTGTCCTGGTCGCGATCGGCCAGGTGGATCGGCGCGACGAGGTTGCTGCCCTCGCTGCCATCGGCCTGCAGGTTGGTGTAGAAGTCCGACCCGTCGCGCATGGCGTGCTGAACCTGCAGGGTTCCGTTGACCGTTTCGGACATCATCTTGCGCATCGCCAGCCGCACGGTGGTCTCGTCGGTCTCCTCGCGGAAGCTGACCACGCGGAGCGGCGAGGTGTTGCGCTCCCGAGACTCGTAGTCGAGACCGCCGATCACGCTGTAGCCGTGTCCGAGCCGGTAGGTCGCCTCGAGCTTGCCGACCTTGGACTTGACCGAGCGGGGCTCGTTGCGGCCGTCATAGGTCTTGCCACCTTCGGTGAAGTACGGCTGCACCGGCGTCCTGTCGTCCCGGTTCATGTAGCGCAGGTTGGCCAGCAGCGACAGGTTCGTCAGCGGCCGTGCCGTGACGCCCGCCTGCAGCAGGGTCGTGTCAACCTGACCATCGAGGTTGTCGCCGCTGACCGTGGCGGCCGGCGCCACGATGAAACGGTCCTGCTGGGTGGCCCGGGTGCGCGACACCTTGAAGGTGCCCCGCGTCGTGGGCGTGAAGTTGTAGCCGCCGGTGAGGTACAGCTGGTGGGCGTAATTGTCCGGAGGCAGGCCCATCGGCGAGAAGGAGGCGACGTCCCGGGAGTTGGTCGGATCACCGGCCGGATCGTCGATGGCGAGGCCATGGTGCCGGTTCAGGAAGTACGAACCGTAGTAGCCCGTCTGCATCTGGAAGCGCTCGCCGGTGAAACCGACGACCACATCGAGCTGCTGCATCGTCTGGTCGATCGGCTCCGCCAGCCACTGCTGGTTGCCCGGCGTCCCGCGCCCGAAGAGGCGGATGCCGTCCTTCTCTTCATTCTTGAAGCGAATGCTGACATCCCAGCCGGCCGGGAGCGTCTGGCCGTACCCGACCGTCACGCTCTGCCGACGCGTGTCGGGCGCAATGTCGCGCAGCGGCACGCCATTGACCGTCAGTGACGACGTGCCAAGCCCGCTCAGGCCGGTGTTGACCCGGTACTGGGAGTGGCGGACCAGCTCGGCCAGTTCCAGGTAGTACGACCACTGTCCCTGGCGGGTGTGCTCGACCCGCAGGTCGCGGGAGTCACGTCCGAGATTATGGCCGCGGATCAGCCACCAGGTGCCGGTCTCATCGTCGCGCCGGCGGATGTCCGTGTCCAGGGTCAGGGATGTTCCCGACTCGGACAGGCCCGTGTATTGACCAAAGCGCGCGGTGTCGTCAAACAGGTAGCCGAGCCCGAGCGAGACGCTGCTGGCCGGCGTGATCAGACGATAGACGAACTCGTCCATCTCCTCATCGGCCGCGCGGGCCCCCAGGCTGGCGGCTACCGCCAGCGCCATTGCCGTCACCTTGAAGGTCCGGCTCACGTATGCGTTTCTCATCATGCGCCCTCCCCTCTCAGCGCCGGAACGTGCGTTCGTTCGACGCATCGACCGGGTTGTTGGTACCGTGGATGTTCGAGTGGCAGTTCAGGCAGGCACGCCCTTGCGTGATGCCCATCCCGCCCGTCGAATTGAAGCTGCCGCGACTGTCGCCGAATCCGGGAATGCCGCCCCGGTGGCCGGTCGGCTCGTGGCACTGCTGGCAGAGCAGCGGCGGACGTTGCCGCAGCAGATTGTCGTTCACGCTCCCGTGCGGGTTATGGCAGATCGCGCAGTTCTCCATCACCGGCTGGTGCGTCCGCACCGTCGGGCCCCGCTTCTCCATGTGGCAGGTGTAGCAGGTGTCGTTGATGGTGTCGCGCTGCATCAGCTTCTCGCCCGCGCTGCCGTGCGACGCGTGGCAGTCCGAACAGGCCATCTTGCCTTCGGCGAGCGGGTGGTGGTTGGGTCGCTGGATCTCGCCCCGCTTCTCCTTGTGGCAGTTCATGCAGACCTCCGGCTGGGTGGTCTTGTCGCGCACCTTGTCGTGGGCGGTGTGCATGGTGTGGCAGCCACCGCACTCGACGTCGGCCGCCGAATGCTGGCTACCCTGCCAGTGGATGAACTTGCCGCCCTGGTGGCAGCTGGAGCAGACCTGGTTGCGCTCGGCAACCGGCGTCGTCGACTTGCGTCCGAAGTTGATCGTCGGCTCGGGCCGCTTCTCGACATCCGCCGGCTTGTTGATGTGGGTCTCACTTTCGCCGTGGCAGCTCACGCAGGTCGGCGCACGGCCATCCGCCGCCGTGCCATGGCGGGTCTGCGCGATCGACAGCACGGGCTTGTACTCGTTTTCGTCGTGACAGCGAGTACAGACCTTGTCACCCTCGATGTAGACGTCGTTGACTTCCCTGGCCTGGGCAATGCCCGATACCGTCGCCAGCGTCAGCAATCCGGCGACGACGAGATATCGCCACGGCCGGTCCTTCCTGCGAGCGCTCATGCTGCTCCCCCCCTTTGATGCGACCACCCATTTCCTGGCGGCCGATGGAAAAACGCGGCGAGCCTCCCCCGAGACCCGGCCGCGTCGTCAGAATCAGAACGAGAGAATCCACTCCACGACGTTCTTGACCGCAGCCGGGTCATCCGTTCGCAGCGTCTCGTGGTCCTCTTCACTGCCATCCACCTTGACCTTGCTCGGCACGGTCACGTGCTTGGTCAGCTTCTCCATGGCCTCGGCCTTGCCCCGATACTTTTCGGCCGTCTCGGTGAACGGCGGACCATCCTTTTCTTTGGTCTTGTGGTGACAGGTAAAGCACTTGCTCTTTCGGACCAGCGCGTCGGCGGCAGCCTCGTCGACGGCGAAGGCGTGGCCAGATCCGAGAAGCATCGAGGCGATGCCGGCAAGGACGGTAAGACGTTTCATGGGTGGCTCCTGGCGACGTGACACGAACGGATGCCCAGGCCCCCGGCGCCGCGCCCCCCGCGCGGTCATAGCCGGTGCCGGATGCGGGCTCCGCCACACGGTGCAATGCATCCGGCTAGGGATTACGGCCGTGCTACAAAAAACTTTTGCCTTGCAGCACGAAGTTCTTCGACCCGGTGCGACCGCCTCGCACTACGTCTCATGACATACGGGAAAATACGCAAGGGGGCTCAATTTCCCATCGCAGATTCCGTAGAGACACCCAGTGCATGCATTTCCCGCCTGGGGGGGCGCGATGGTGCACTGCATGTGCGGGGGGACGCTCAAAGCATGATCAAGACGTTGCAAGACACACGTATCTGGGTTCGGCTGATGCTCGTCATCGGCGTGCTCCTGCTGGCGGCCGGCATCGGCCTCGTCACCTGGGTCTCGTCGGAACAGCGCGACCTGGCCATCGAGCAGTCGCGCGCTTTTGCGGAGACGACCAACCAGCAGACCATGGCGGCACTGGTATTCATGAAGTCCGTCAAGAAGATGAAGAAGCGCGCCATCTACCTGGACCAGATCAAGCAATCCAGCGGCGTCTCGGACCTCAAGGTGGTTCGCTTCGAGCCGGTGGTGTTCCAGTTCGGCGACGGCGACCCGGACGAGATGGATGTGGGTCCCGATGAACAGATCGTCGAGAAGACCGGCAAGCCGTTCTTCGAGGTCCGCAACGACCCGGTCCACGGCGAGATCCTCAAGGCCGTGTTCCCCGCCATCAACCAGACAGACTACCTGGGCAAGGACTGCACCGAGTGCCACGACGAACACCCGGTCGGCACCGTGCTGGGCGCCGTGACGATGGAGGTCAAGCTCGACCACGCGATGGATGCCGTCAGCCAGTCAAGCGCCAAGCTCGCGGGGGCCACGCTGGCCGTCCTCGGCGTCGTGCTCATGGCCATCTACCTGCTGGTGCAGCGTGCCGTCTCCGGGCCGCTCGCCGACATGGCGGGCCGGCTGAAGGACATTGCGGCCGGCGAGGGCGACCTCACCCAGCGCCTGCCGGTGCACGGGCGCGACGAGGTGGGCGAGGCCTCCACCTACTTCAACCAGATGATGGAGAAGTTGCAGGGCGTGATCGGCCGGGTCGCCACCTCATCCGACCAGGTCGCCTGCGCGGCCACGCGCCTGCAGCAGAATACCCGCGAGGTGCGCGAGACGGCGGCCGAACAATCCGACCGGTCGTCGTCCGTCGCCTCGGCGATGGAGCAGATGTCCGCCAACATCCATTCCGTGGCCCAGTCAACGAGCGAGGTGCTCGAACTGGCCCACGGGAGCCTCGAGACCGCCACCGAAGGCAACAGCGACGTCGCCGAGCTCACCGGCCGCCTGCACGACGTCGAGTCGGCCGTCAGCCAGATGACCGAGACCGCCGGCGAGTTCATCCGCCACTCGGACTCGATCGCGAAGATGACCGGCGAAGTGAAGGAAATCGCCGACCAGACCAACCTGCTGGCCCTCAACGCGGCCATCGAGGCGGCCCGCGCGGGCGAGCACGGCCGGGGCTTCGCCGTGGTGGCCGACGAGGTGCGCAAGCTGGCGGAGAAGTCGGCCCGCTCGGCCAGCGACATCGAGCAAGTCACCCGGGACCTCAACAACGGCTCGGAGCACGTGAAAGAGTCCATCGACCGCGGGATCGAGTCGATCCGTCAGATCCGGGAGGCCATGGGCCGCGTCGCCGAAGGCCTGCGCGCCAACATGAACTCGGCCAGCCGCGTTTCCGACGGCATGGACAGCATCGCGACGGCGACGGACGAACAGCGCCAGGCCACGGCCGACGCGGCAGGCAGTATCGAGCTGATCGCCGAACTGTCTCAGCGCACGGCGGAGTCGATCGAGCAGGCCAGCGAGGCCGCCGGCCACCTGGAGGCCCTTGCCGCCGAACTCCGAACCGAAATCGGCCGCTTCAAGACCTGACGCGGGGCCGGCAGCCCAGCGTCTGGCGCACCTGCGCGGGGCTGGCCACCGCAAAGCCCAGGTCGCCCAGGACACGCGTGAGCAGGCCCACCTGCTCCGCGTTGTCGGCAAGCGAGTGGCCGTCCGCCCGCGTCAGATTGTTCTCGAAGCCGACCCGGCAGTGGCCGCCCGACA
>JBNLCM010000004.1:0-101006 GCA_050303815.1 Rhodocyclaceae bacterium | reverse complement strand
CAAGGGCGTGCGCTACTCCGACGAAGTCGTGTCGCTCAAGGAAACCAAGAAGAAGTAAGGGCCAGCAGCCATGAACAAGAAAGTTGCGCGTTTGCGCCGGGCACGTAAAACCCGTGCCAAGATCGCTGAACTGAAGGCTGTGCGCCTGACGGTTCATCGTTCCAACTGCCATATCTATGCCCAGGTCATCTCCGGTTGTGGGTCGCGCGTACTTGCGTCGGCGTCCACGGTCGAGCAGGCCGTACGTTCGCAAGTGGCGAATGGTGGAAACACCCAGGCCGCGACGGCTGTGGGTAAGTTGATCGCCGAGCGAGCCAAGGCTGCGGGCGTCGAGACGGTGGCCTTCGATCGGGCCGGCTTCCACTTCCATGGCCGTATCAAGGCCCTGGCAGAAGCCGCTCGCGAAGCCGGCCTCAAGTTCTAAGAGAGGATCGCAATGGCTAAGCCGCAAAACAGAAAGCCGCAGGTCGCCGAAGAGCGCGACGATTCGCTGCGGGAGAAGATGGTTTCGATCAACCGTGTGACGAAGGTCGTCAAGGGCGGTCGGATCCTCGGTTTCGCTGCGCTGACCGTGGTCGGCGACGGTGATGGTGGTGTCGGCATGGGCAAGGGTAAAGCCCGTGAAGTGCCGGTTGCCGTGCAGAAGGCCATGGACGAGGCACGTCGCAAGATGAAGCGTGTTTCGCTGAAGAATGGCACGCTGCATCACACGGTGGTCGGTCGTCATGGCGCTGCGAAGGTGCTGATGCAGCCGGCGCCCGCGGGTACGGGCATTATTGCCGGTGGTCCGATGCGTGCCGTCTTTGAGGTGATGGGTGTGACGGACATCATCTGCAAGTGCCTGGGCTCCACCAATCCTTACAACGTGGTTCGTGCCACGCTCAACGGTCTCAACGCGGTGAACACGCCGTCGGAGATCGCTGCCAAGCGGGGCATGACCGTCGAGCAGTTGCTGGGGTAAGAGATGGCTGACAAGACTGTGAAGATCACGCTGGTCAAGAGCGTGATTGGTACCAAGCAATCGCACCGTGCCACCGTGCGCGGTCTCGGCCTCCGCAAGCTCAACCAGACGGTCGAGCTGCAGGATACGCCGGAGATTCGCGGCATGATCAACAAGGTGTCATACCTGCTGAAGCTGGAGGCCTGAGATGCGATTGAACACCATCAAGCCCGGTGAGGGCGCGAAGTCGGCTGCCAAGCGCGTGGGACGTGGCATTGGTAGCGGCCTGGGCAAGACCTGCGGCCGTGGTCACAAGGGGCAAAAGTCGCGTGCTGGTGGATTCCACAAGACCGGCTTCGAGGGCGGCCAGATGCCGCTTCAGCGTCGTCTGCCGAAGCGGGGCTTTGTGTCCTTGACCGGTTCGCGCAATGTGGAAGTGCGCTTGTCCGAACTGGCGAAGGTGCCGGTTGACGAGATCGATCTGCTTGTCTTGAAGCAGGTTGGTGTCGTCGCTGCCGACGCGCTGGCTGCCAAGGTCGTGCTCTCCGGTTCGATTGATCGCAAGGTGGTTCTGCGTGGCGTCGGGGCAACGAAAGGCGCCAAGGCCGCCATCGAAGCCGCTGGCGGCTCCGTCGCGTCCGAATAAGGCCTTAAGACCGTGGCAAAGCAAGCACCTGGCGTGGGTAGTGCGGGAAAGTTCGGTGATCTGAAGCGTCGCCTGATGTTCCTGCTGGGCGCACTGATCGTTTATCGGATCGGTGCGCACATTCCTGTTCCCGGGATCGATCCCGAGCAGCTCGCGCAGCTGTTCAACTCGCAGCGGGGCGGGATTCTCGGCGTGTTCAACCTGTTTTCGGGTGGCGCACTGTCGCGGTTCACGATTTTCGCGCTCGGGATCATGCCGTACATCTCTGCGTCGATCATCATGCAGCTGATGAGTGTCGCGAGTCCGCAGCTCGAGGCCCTGAAGAAGGAAGGCGAGGCCGGGCGACGGAAGATTACGCAGTACACGCGCTACGGCACGCTTGCGCTCGCCCTGTTCCAGTCGTTCGGTATTGCCGTGGCCCTGGAGAGTCAGCCAGGTCTGGTTCTCGATCCGGGTGTCATGTTCCGGGTTGTGACGGTCGCTACCCTGGTCACCGGTACGATGTTCCTGATGTGGCTGGGTGAGCAGATCACGGAGCGCGGGATCGGCAACGGGATCTCGATCATCATCTTTGCCGGTATCGCGGCGGGCTTGCCCAGTGCGATCGGCGGGCTGTTCGAGTTGGTCAGTACCGGTGCGATGCACCCGGTGGTTGCCTTGATGATCTGCATCTTGGTCGTCGTTGTGACCGGTGTTGTGGTGTTCGTCGAGCGCGGCCAGCGCAAGATCCTGGTCAATTACGCGAAGCGTCAGGTGGGGAACAAGGTCTATGGCGGCCAAAGTTCGCACCTTCCGCTGAAGCTGAACATGTCGGGGGTGATCCCGCCGATCTTCGCGTCGAGCATCATCCTGTTTCCCGCGACGATCGGACAGTGGTTCGGCTCGTCGGAAGGCATGAGCTGGCTAAAGGACATCGCTTCGACGCTTTCTCCGGGTCAGCCGATCTATGTGATGCTGTATGCAGCAGCGATTGTTTTCTTCTGCTTCTTCTATACGGCTCTTGTGTTCAACGCACGGGAGACCGCCGACAACCTGAAGAAGAGTGGCGCGTTCGTGCCGGGTATCCGCCCGGGTGAGCAGACGGCGCGATACATCGATCGCATTCTGATGCGGTTGACCATGGCGGGTGCGGTGTACATCACGCTGGTGTGCCTGCTGCCCGAGTTCCTGATCCTGAAGTGGAATGTACCGTTCTACTTCGGGGGGACTTCTCTGCTGATCATCGTCGTGGTCACGATGGACTTCATGGCGCAGGTTCAGGCTTATGTCATGTCGCACCAGTACGAGAGTCTTCTGAAGAAGGCCAACTTCAAGGGCGCCGGTCTGCCGATGAGGTGATCGCATGTCGAAGGAAGATGTGATCGAGATGCAGGGGGAGGTCACGGAAAACCTCCCGAACGCGACGTTCCGGGTCCGGCTTGAGAACGGCCACATGATCCTGGGCTACATCTCCGGGAAGATGCGGATGCATTACATCCGGATTCTCCCTGGCGACAAGGTAACGGTACAGCTGACTCCGTACGATCTCTCCAAGGGACGGATCGTGTTCAGGACGAAGTGAGCATTCGAGTGAATTGTTTGGAGTTTTGATATGAGAGTTCAGGCTTCGGTCAAGCGGCTGTGCCGCAACTGCAAAGTCATCCGCCGTAAGGGCGTGGTCCGGATCATTTGCACCGATCCTCGCCACAAGCAGCGCCAGGGTTGAGCTTCAAGCCTGGATCAGTTATTATTCAATGTTTAGCTTTCTGGGGTGACTGAATGGCCCGCATTGCTGGGGTAAACATTCCCAACCACAAGCATGCCGAAATCGCACTGACCGCAATTTTTGGCATCGGTCGTTCCCGCGCGCAGAAAATCTGCGACGGCGCGGGCGTTGAGCGCTCGGCAAAGATCAAGGATCTCACCGAGTCGGACATGGAGCGTCTGCGCGAGCAGGTGGGCCAGTTCCTGGTGGAAGGTGACCTTCGTCGCGAAGTGACGATGAACATCAAGCGCCTGATGGATCTGGGCTGCTATCGGGGATTCCGTCACCGTCGTGGCCTGCCCATGCGCGGCCAGCGGACTCGTACGAATGCTCGCACTCGCAAGGGTCCGCGCAAGCCGATCGCCGGCAAGAAGTGATAGGAATCTGACATGGTCAAGACTGCAACGAAGGTTCGCAAGAAGGTCAAGAAGAACGTGGCGGAAGGTATTGCCCACGTCCATGCGAGCTTCAACAACACGATCATCACGATCACCGACCGGCAGGGCAACGCCCTGTCGTGGGCGACCGCGGGTGGTGCAGGCTTCAAGGGCTCTCGCAAGAGCACGCCGTTCGCAGCCCAGGTGGCTGCCGACGCGGCAGGCAAGGCTGCCCAGGAATGCGGCGTCAAGAACCTCGAAGTGCGGATCAAGGGCCCCGGCCCGGGACGCGAATCTGCCGTCCGGGCGCTGAACGCGCTTGGTATGAAGATCACGTCGATCACCGATATCACGCCGATTCCGCACAACGGCTGCCGGCCGCCCAAGAAGCGCCGTATCTAAGGAGTTTAGAAGTGGCTCGTAATCTAGATCCCAAGTGCCGCCAGTGCCGCCGGGAGGGCGAGAAGCTCTTCCTGAAAGGCGAGAAGTGCTTCACCGACAAGTGCTCGATCGAGCGCCGTTCCTACGCGCCCGGTCAGCACGGTCAGCGTTCGGGTCAGCGCATGTCCGGTTATGGCGTGCAGCTACGTGAGAAGCAGAAGATCCGCCGGCTGTATGGTGTTCTTGAGCGCCAGTTCCGGAAGATCTACGCCGAGGCAGACCGCCGCAAGGGTCAAACCGGTGAGAACCTGCTCCAGCTGCTGGAAGGTCGTCTCGACGCGGTCGCTTACCGCATGGGCTTCGGCGTTAGCCGTGCCGAGGCGCGGCAGGTTGTCCGTCACAATGGCGTGCTGGTGAACGGCAAGCGTGTGAATATCCCGTCCTTCACGGTGAAGCCGGGTGACACGGTTGAGTTGACCGAGGGTGCCCGCGCCCAGTTGCGCATCAAGGCCTCGATTGAAGCGGCCGAGTCGCGTGGCTTCCCGGAGTGGATCGAGGTCGATGCGAAGGCCGGCAAGGGTGTCTTCAAGGCCTATCCGCAGCGCGCCGAACTGCCGCCCACGATCAACGAAGGTCTGGTCGTCGAACTGTATTCTCGCTAAGCGGCGAGATCTGAAACGATTACGGATCCAAGGGAATATCGATGCAAAGCAATGCGCTGCTGAAGCCTCGTATCATTGATGTACAGAACGTCTCCCCGGTGCACGCCCGCGTGACCATGGAGCCGTTCGAACGCGGCTTCGGCCACACGCTCGGCAACGCCCTGAGGCGCATCCTGCTGTCCTCGCTGCCGGGTTATGCCCCGACCGAGGTCATGATCGAGGGCGTGCTGCACGAGTACAGCACGCTCGACGGCGTCCGGGAGGACATCGTCGACCTGTTGCTGAACCTGAAAGGCGTCGTGCTCAAGCTACACAGCCGCAGTGATGCGACGCTGCGCCTGTTCAAGGAAGGCGAAGGGGTGGTGACGGCCGGTGATATCGAGACCTCTCACGATGTCGAGATCATCAATCCGGAGCACGTCATCGCCCACTTGGCACCTGGCGGCAAACTCGACATGCAGATCAAGGTCGAGGAAGGCCGGGGCTATGTGCCTGGTAACGTCCGTCTTCCGGTTGGTGACTCGAAGGTCATCGGCCGCGTCGTGCTCGACGCGTCGTTCAGCCCGGTGCGCCGTGTGAGCTATCAGGTCGAGAGTGCGCGGGTTGAGCAGCGTACCGATCTCGACCGTCTGGTGATCGATATCGAGACGAACGGTGCCGTCGATCCCGAGGAAGCCATCCGCTACGCGGCACGCGTAATGATGGACCAGCTCTCGGTGTTCGCCGATCTTGAGGGCACGCCCGCGGCGGTTGAGCAGCCCAAGGCCCCGGTGATCGACCCCGTGCTGCTGCGGCCGGTCGATGATCTCGAGCTGACCGTCCGTTCGGCGAATTGCCTCAAGGCGGAAAACATCTACTACATCGGTGATCTGATCCAGCGCACCGAGACCGAGCTGCTGAAGACACCTAACCTGGGTCGCAAGTCGCTGAACGAGATCAAAGAAGTACTCGCTTCGCGCGGCCTCACGCTCGGAATGAAACTTGAAAACTGGCCGCCTGCCGGGCTCGAGAAGCTCGGCTGACAGGCGCATAGAGAGATAGAGGAACGAACATGCGTCACCGTCATGGTCTTCGCAAGCTGAACCGCACCAGCTCACATCGCCAGGCGATGTTCCGCAACATGACCAACTCGCTGCTGCGCCACGAGGTCATCAAGACGACCCTGCCCAAGGCGAAGGAACTGCGTCGGGTGGTCGAGCCGATGATTACGCTCGGCAAGAAACCGAGCCTGTCGAACCGTCGCCTGGCTTTTAACCGCTTGCGCGATCGTGAAATGGTGGTCAAGCTCTTCGATGAGCTCGGACCGCGCTATGCGACCCGCAACGGCGGCTATCTCCGGATCCTCAAGTTCGGATTCCGTGACGGCGACAATGCGCCGATGGCGCTGGTTGAATTGCTGGATCGGCCCGAAGGTGACGTGGTTGATGCCATCGAGGCGGTTGCCGAATAAGGCATGGCCATAGGAAGAGCCGGGCGCTTGCGCCCGGTTTTTTTTTGTCCCGAGTTCTGTAGAGACCGTTTCATTTGCGATTGGGCGTGATTCGACTGAGTCGTCCATAATCTGGCGGGTCATTGGCAACGGGCTTGGCTCGACCGCGAGCGTCCCCAGGATTGAGACTCATGGCTGTCGTTCTCGTTACGGGGGGGGCCGGGTATATCGGCTCCCACACGTGTTTGTCACTGCTGAACAGTGGCTATGACGTTGTGGTGGTCGATAACTACTGCAACAGCAAGCCTGCTGCGCTTGATCGGGTTGAGGCCCTCGCGCGCAGGCCTCTGCTGGCGCGCCTTCGGGCTGACGTGCGAGACCGCGATGCGATGGCAACGGCGATGCGCGCGCATGGCGTTGCCGCGGTGATTCATTTTGCCGCGCTCAAGGCTGTGGGGGAGTCCGTAGCCATGCCCCTCACCTACTATGAGAACAATGTGGCCGGCACTGTCGCGCTGACCCAGGCGATGACGGAGGCGGGGGTGTCTCGCCTCGTATTCAGCAGCTCCGCGACCGTCTATGGGGATCCGGCGAGCGCACCGATCCGAGAGGATTTCCCCACCGGGCCGACCAACCCCTACGGTCGTACGAAGTGGATGATGGAGTACGTACTGCGGGATCTGGCAGCGAGTGCGCCCGGCTGGTCGATTGCCTTGCTGCGCTACTTCAACCCGGTCGGGGCGCACGAGTCCGGCCAGATCGGCGAGGACCCGAACGGCCTTCCCAGCAACTTGATGCCGTTCATCAGCCAAGTGGCGGTCGGGCGGCGCGATTCGCTGCAGATCTTTGGCAACGACTACCCGACGCCGGACGGCACGGGGGTGCGAGACTACATTCACGTGGTAGATCTGGCCGAGGGGCATGTCAGGACCCTGGAGCAAATGCTGGATGGGCACGAGGGCGTGCTTACCCTCAACCTGGGCACCGGACGCGGTTACAGCGTGATCGAGGTTGTCAGGGCGTTCGAGGCCGCTTCCGGACGGAAGGTGCCGTACCGGATCGTCGCGCGACGGCCGGGCGACGTCGCGGCCTGCTGGGCAGACCCGTCGGCAGCCAATGAGGCACTGGGGTGGCGGGCGACGCGGGGAATTGAGGCCATGTGCGCCGACGCCTGGCGCTGGCAATCGGCTAACCCGGATGGCTATCCGGACGCGTGATCGGCACCTGACAAACGAGCGCGAGCAGCCTCTTCCGTGTACGCAATCCTTCCCCAGTGGCCGCCAACGGCCAACGGCTTCGTGCTCTTCGGCTTGCTGATCCTTGGCGGGCTGTTGGGTGGGCGAATAGCCCAGCGCACAGGGTTTTTGCCGCGGATTACGGGCTTCATTTTCATGGGCGTGATGTTGGGCCCTGGGGTGAGCGGCGTTATTTCACCGGGAATGCTCGAGGGGGCGCAGGTCTTCGTCGACGTGGCCCTCGGTTTGATCCTTTTTCAGATGGGCCGCTTGCTCGACGTGGAACTCGTGTGGCGCGAGCGTTCGCTGGCACTGGCCTCGGGCCTCGAGGCGCTATTGTCGTTCGGCGCCGTTTTCGGGGTACTCGCCTACCTCGGCTTCCCCACGGTGCATGCCGGACTCGCCGCTGCGATTGGTATTTCGTCGTCGCCCGCCGTGGTCCTTCTGGTGGTCAAGGAACTGGGTGCCCGGGGACCCATCACGGAACGGACCCTGGTCCTTGTGGCGCTCAACAATGCGATCTCCTTCCTCGCATTTCTCGCACTTCTCCCCTTCGTCCATCGGGCCCACAACGCCACATGGGGCCCGACGCTGCTGGGCCCCCTTTATGTCCTGATGCTCTCGCTCCTGATTGCGCTATTGCTGGCGTGGGCCCTTATCCGTCTGGCGAGGTGGTTGCCGAAGGACGAACGAACCCAGTTCGCCATGCTGCTCGGGACGATCATCGGCGCCGTCGGTCTGGCCAAGATGCTCGGCGGCTCGCCGCTGCTCTCGCTCTTGGCGCTGGGGATACTCGTTCACAACATGGATTCGGACGACGACCTTCTGCCGGTCGACTTCGGTATGGGCGCGGAGCTGTTTTTCGTGATTCTGTTCGTCGTCGCTGGTGCCCGGATGCACCTGGAGGACGTGCTGGTTGCGGGGATTCCTGCGCTTGCTTTCGTGGCTGCCCGCTTCAGCGGGAAATTCCTCGGCCTGCTTGCGCTGCGAGGCGCCGGATTCGATGCGCACGACGCGAGCCTGATCGGTCTCAATCTCATGCCGATGGCCGGCATGGCAATTGGGCTGACCCAGATGCTGACCGAGGCCTATCCTGTCTTTATCGGGACTTTCAGCGCGATTGTCTTCGCCGCCATTGCGATTCTTGAAACGGTGGGGCCGATCGCAACCGAGTACGCCCTCAAGCGCTCAGGCGAGGTGGCAGAAGCGGCTCAGGTCGAACACTGATCGCGATGGTGGTTGGCGAGGAACAGGAGGGGGCATGAGTAACGCGAAGAACGTGCTCGGCGGCGAGCTACTGGCCTGCAGCTATGCCCCGCTGACGGGGTTTCAGCGGGACGGCTGCTGCGTATCGGGCCCGACCGATCCCGGCCTCCATGTTGTCTGCGCGCGGGTTACGGCGGACTTCCTGGCCTACTCGCTGGCGCGTGGCAATGATCTGGTCACACCGAGACCCGAGATGCGCTTTCGCGGCCTGAAGCCCGGTGACCGATGGTGCCTATGCGCGGCGCGATGGCTGGAGGCACTGGAGGCGGGAGTGGCGCCACCCGTCGCCCTGGCCTCAACGCATGAGGCGGCCCTGCAAGTGGTCTCGCTCGAGACATTGAGGCGCTACGCGATCTAGGCCGTCGGTCCGGCCTGCCAGCGAGGCGCTTTGCGGCCATTGCGACGCAGTGGCAATCGACGAAACTACCAGTCGCGGCGAATCCGGTTGCGGTATTGGACGTCGTGGGGCAGGTGGTGCTGCATGCCGTCGATCAGTTTGGTCAGACGATCGATGGCCAGCTTGATGGTTTCGGGCTTCAGCAAGGGGAGCTCGTTCGGTCGGGCAATTGCACGCGCGAGGCTCTCCACCAGGCGAAGACGCTGGCGCTCCTCGGACGGCAGGTAGATGGCCATGCCACTGTGCTCGACTGTGACCAGAAACTTGGCCCGGCGCTCGAGGCGCTCGAGGAAGCGTTCCTGGATTTCCTCCGGCGTCGCCATTGCATTTTCCTCCGAATCCCGCGAAAGGTGACGCAAGCCTATCACCTCTGCGTCACTCGCGCCGCAATCCCATCGTCCTGACCCACGTGCCTAGCGCAACAGCGGCGCGAGATAGCGTCCGGTGTGTGATGCCGGATTGGCGGCAACGGCTTCGGGTGGGCCGGCGGCCACGAGCGTGCCTCCCTTTCCGCCGCCCTCGGGGCCGAGGTCGATGATCCAGTCCGCCGTCTTGATGACGTCGAGATTGTGCTCAATGACCACGACGGAGTTGCCGTGGTCGCGCAGTCGGTGCAGCACCTCAAGCAGCATTTCGATGTCGCGGAAATGCAGCCCCGTCGTGGGTTCGTCCAGGATGTAGAGCGTTCGGCCCGTGTCCCGCTTTGACAATTCGAGGGCAAGCTTGACCCGCTGGGCTTCGCCGCCGGACAGGGTCGTGGCGCTCTGCCCGAGGCGGATGTAGCCCAGCCCCACGTCAGTCAGCGTCTGGAGCTTGCGTGCGACCGGCGGGACCGGCTCGAAGAAGCCAAGGGCCTGCTCGACCGTCATGTCGAGAATCTCGAAGATGTTGCGTCCCTTGTAGCGGATCTCCAGCGTCTCGCGGTTGTAGCGCTTGCCGTGGCAAACATCGCACGGCACGTACATGTCGGGCAGAAAGTGCATCTCGACCTTGATCAGGCCGTCGCCCTGGCAGGCCTCACAGCGCCCGCCCTTGACGTTGAAGCTGAAGCGGCCCGGCCCGTAGCCCCGCGCCTTGGCTTCGGGCACGCCGGCGAAGAGGTCGCGAATAGGCGTCAGCAGGCCCGTGTACGTGGCGGGATTGGAGCGTGGCGTGCGCCCGATCGGGCTCTGATCGACGCTGATCACCTTGTCGAAGTGCTCGAGTCCGCGGACTTCATCGTGGGGTGCGGGGTCCAGGTTCGAGCCGTACAGATGGCGCGCGGCCAGCGCGTAGAGCGTGTCGTTGATCAGTGTGGACTTGCCGGAACCTGAGACCCCGGTGACGCAGGTGAAAAGGCCAACCGGCACCGCCACGTCGATGCCCTTCAGATTGTTGCCCCGGGCGCCCATGATCTGGAGCGAACGCTCTGCGTCTGGTGTGTGACGCTCGGCGGGAAGCGCGATTCGACGACGGCCGGCCAGGTAGGCGCCCGTCAGTGAGGCCTCGGATGCGGCGATCGCGGCGGGGGGGCCCTCGGCGATGATCTCACCGCCGTGTTCGCCGGCGCCAAGGCCCATGTCCACCACGTGGTCGGCGGCCCGAATGGCGTCTTCGTCGTGCTCCACGACGATCACCGTGTTGCCCATGTCACGCAGTCGCTTGAGCGTCGACAGCAGTCGGTCATTGTCGCGCTGATGGAGGCCGATGGAGGGTTCGTCGAGTACATACATGACGCCCGTGAGGCCGGACCCGATCTGGCTGGCCAGGCGGATGCGCTGGGCCTCCCCGCCCGAAAGGGTATCGGCCGAGCGGTCGAGTGTCAGGTAGTCGAGACCGACGTTGATCAGGAACTGAAGGCGCGCGGTGATCTCCGAGACGATTTTCGCCGCCACCTGCTCGCGGTGCCCGCTGAGCTGCAGGGCGCCGAAGTAATCGCGGCAGGTCCCCAGCGGGAGCTGGCTGACCTCGGCCAGGCTGTGCGTGCCCACCAGGACATGCCGTGCCTCCTTGCGCAGCCGCGAGCCGCCGCACTGGGGGCACGCATGGCTTGCACGGAACTTGGCCAGCTCTTCGCGTACGACGATCGAATCGGTCTCGCGGTAGCGCCGTTCGAGGTTCGGGATGATGCCTTCGAAGCTGTGCTCCTTGAGCGTCAGCCGACCGCTGTCTGCGAGGTAGCGAAACGCGATGCGCGTCTTGCCCGATCCGAACAGAACGACCTCGCGGACGGCATCGGGCAACTCGCCGAATGGGGTGTCGATGTCGAACTCATAGTGCTGGGCCAGACAGGCCAGCATCTGGAAATAGAACTGGTTGCGACGGTCCCAGCCCCGGATTGCGCCGCCAGCCAGGGACAGCTCTGGGTGTGCGACGACCCGCTCCGGATCGAAGAAGTCCACGATGCCGAGTCCATCGCACTGGGGACAGGCGCCGGCGGGGTTGTTGAACGAAAACAGCCGGGGTTCGAGTTCGCCGAGGGCGAAGTTGCAGACCGGACAGGCGAAGCGGGCGGAGAAGACCTGGCTGTTGCCCCTGTCCATGTCCAGCGCGACGGCACGCCCTTCGGCGTGGGCAAGCGCGGTCTCGAAGCTTTCCGCGAGGCGCTGGCGTGCATCGGGCCGCACCTTCAGACGATCGACGACCACATCGATCGAATGGCGGGTCTGCTTGTCCAGACGGGGCAGGGCGTCGATCTCGCAGATGTCTCCATCTACGCGAAGGCGCACGAAGCCCTGTGCCCGCAGTTCGCCCACCAGCTCGTTGTGCTCCCCCTTGCGATTGGCGATGACGGGCGCCAGGATCATCAAGCGGGTGCCTTCAGGTAGCGCCAGCGCGGCGTCGACCATCTGCGACACGCTCTGGGCTTCGAGTGGGTGGTCGGGGTGCTCCGGACAGTGGGGCGTGCCCGCGCGCGCAAAGAGCAGTCGCAGGTAGTCGTGGATCTCCGTGACCGTGCCGACCGTCGAGCGGGGATTGTGGCTGGTGGCCTTCTGCTCGATGGAGATCGCCGGCGAAAGTCCCTCGATGAGGTCCACATCGGGCTTCTCCATCAATTGGAGAAATTGCCGCGCATACGCGGAGAGCGACTCGACATAGCGTCGTTGACCCTCGGCGTAGAGCGTATCGAAGGCGAGCGACGACTTGCCCGAGCCGGACAGGCCCGTGATGACCGTCAGCCGGTCGCGGGGAATGTCGAGCTGGATATTCTTGAGATTGTGGGTGCGGGCACCGCGGATGCGGATCGAGTCCATGGCCAGGCTGTGTGCGCGGCGCGCGCGCGATGCTCTCGGTCGGGGCGACCTGCTAATATACGCAATTCGCTTTTCCCCCCACAAGCCGTTCCATGTCCTCCCATTCCGATGACCGCATGAGCGCCAGTGAGCGCCGGGTTGGCTCGACCCTGGCAGCGATCTTCGGCCTTCGCATGCTCGGCCTGTTTCTCATCCTGCCTGTCTTCGCGGTCTATGCGAACACATTGCCGGGGGGCGCGGACCTGACCCTGGTCGGCATTGCCTTGGGGGCCTACGGGCTGGCCCAGGCGCTGCTGCAGATTCCCTTCGGCGCGGCGTCCGACCGATTCGGGCGAAAGCCCGTCATCATCTTCGGGCTGCTGCTGTTCGCGGCAGGCAGTGCGGTGGCGGCGTTGGCACCCAACATCCACGTGATGATCGCAGGGCGGATCCTGCAAGGGGCAGGCGCCATTTCCGCTGCCGTCACGGCCCTGGCCGCCGACCTGACCCGCGAACAGCATCGCACCAAGGTCATGGCCATGATTGGCGCCTCGATCGGGCTCGTCTTTGCCGGCTCGCTGGTGCTGTCGCCAGCCCTGTACGCGGTGATCGGCATGGCTGGCATCTTCTGGCTCACGGCCGCGCTGGCCATCGGGGCAATCGCGATGCTGGTGCTCGTCGTACCCCAGGCGCCGCCGGTGCCGCGGGCCACCGGCAAGCTCATCGACATCCTGGCCGACGGCCAGCTGATGCGGCTCAATCTGGGCGTCTTTGCGCTGCACCTGATGCAGACGGCCATGTGGGTCCTGGTGCCGGCCGCGCTTGTCTCCGATGGTCTGGATCTGGCCGAGCACTGGAAGATCTACCTGCCGGCCGTGCTGGTGTCTTTTGTCTTCATGGTGCCGGCGATCATCATGGCGGAGAAGCGGGGGCGGATGAAGCTCGTCTTCAATGGCGCGATTGCGCTGCTGCTGATCGTCCAGCTGGGCCTGTACGCCTTCGGTCAGGAGGTCTGGTCCCTGGCCGCACTGCTGACCCTGTTCTTCGTCGCCTTCAACATACTGGAGGCAACGCAGCCGTCCTGGATATCACGGGTGGCTCCGCCCAGTGCCAAGGGGACGGCGCTGGGTGTCTACAACACGCTGCAGTCGATCGGCCTGTTCCTGGGCGGAGCCTTGGGCGGCTGGCTGGCGAAGCACCATGGGCCGCAGGCGGTCAGTCTCTTCTGTGCAGCGCTGGCGCTCGGCTGGCTGGCGCTGGCGTCGGGGATGAAGCCGCCGAAAGCCCGCACCCCCAACAATCCGACACCCGTTTCAGACAAGGAGTGAGGCATGGCATCGGTAAACAAGGTCATTCTGGTGGGCAACCTCGGGGCGGATCCGGAGACCCGGTACGCGCCGTCCGGTGACGCGATCGCCAATATCCGCATCGCGACGACCGATCGCTGGCGTGACCGTGCCAGCGGCGAGATGCGTGAGCAGACCGAGTGGCACCGGGTGTCCTTCTACGGCAAGCTCGCCGAAGTGGCCGGGCAGTATCTCAGGAAGGGTAGCCAGGTGTATGTCGAGGGCTCCCTGCGTACCCGGAAATGGCAGGACCAGAGTGGGCAGGACCGCTATTCCACCGAGATCCGCGGTGACCAGATGCAGATGCTCGGCCGTCGCGAGGGCATGGGCGAGGCGCCCATGCGCGGCGGCAGCGACGGCGGTTATGACGCCCCGCGGCAGAGCCAGGCGGCGCCGGCTCCGCGTCAGCCATCCCAGCCCCAGTCCGCACCGGGCGGACTCGGCGACTTCGACGACGATATTCCCTTCTGAGACCCGCTTGGCGCGGGGCCGGCAACCCGGCCAGCCGCCCCTCGGTCCTAGAGGCGGAAGGCGGATACGGTCTCGGAGAGCGAGCCGGCAACCCGTGTCAGGTCACCCGCTGCCTCGGCAATGCCTCGCACCGACGAGGCGCTCTCGTCAGCGCTCTGGGCGACGGCCTCGACCTTGTTGGCCACCAGGGTGCTGGTCGAGCGTTGTTCGTCCAGTGATTCCGAGATCGACCGGACCGAGCCAAGGGCCTGGTCGATGAC
Source organism: Rhodocyclaceae bacterium (assembly GCA_050303815.1). Classification (GTDB taxonomy): domain Bacteria; phylum Pseudomonadota; class Gammaproteobacteria; order Burkholderiales; family Rhodocyclaceae; genus Cognatazoarcus. Next base: position 86,640 of record JBNLCM010000004.1, on the reverse strand, counting down.
CTGACTGATCTGTGCGATGGCGTGTCCCGCTTCGACCGACAGGGCGCGGCTGCGGCCGACCTGCTCCGTGCCTGCTTGCATCTGGTCGCGCGCGGCCCGTGATTCGCTCTGGATGGAGGTGATCAGGCCGACAATCTCGCTGGTTGACTGGGCGGTTCTCTCGGCCAGCTTGCGGACCTCGTCTGCCACCACCGCGAATCCCCGCCCCTGCTCACCGGCGCGGGCGGCTTCGATGGCCGCATTGAGGGCGAGCAGGTTGGTCTGGTCGGCAATCTCACGGATCACGCCGACGATGGCGCCGATATTGTCCGATTCCTTGCCGAGTCGCTCGATGGTCTGGGCGCTTTCTGCGACCAGATCGGCGACCTTGACCATTTCCGCCGCGGCTGACTCGACCACCTGATGCCCCCGCGAGGCGGACTGGCCCGCTTCACTCGCCAGTCCGTGGGCGTCCTGAGCGTTGTCGCTGATATGGCTGATACTGACCGCCATCTGCTCCATGGCCGCCGCCATGGAGGCCGCGGCTTCGCTTTGGCTCTCGCTCATCTGGCGGGCCTCGTTGCCCGAGTTCGACAACTGTCCCGACGCCGCCGCAATGGCATGGGCCGCCTCGGAAATCCGACCGACGATGCCGTGCAGGCCGTCCTGCATCTGTTTCATTGCCGCCATGACGCTATCCGTGTCGCGGGCGTCCCGGAGATCGATGGGCTGATCCAGGTGGCCGGACGCGATCCGGCGGGCTACTTCGGCGACCTCGCCCGGCTCGGCGCCGAGCTGGCGCTGAAGGCCCCGGACGATGAACCAGGAGAGCACGGCACCGGCGACGATGGCCAGGCCGATGAGGGCAACGCTCAGGGTGCGGGCGCTGGCCGCCTTGGCTTCCGCGTCGTCGAACTGCCGGCGGGCTTCATCCAGCTGGACCTCGATCAAGGCGCCGAACTGTTCGGAGATCGGGTCCATGGCCGGATAGAGGTCGGTGACGATGTACGCGGTGAGCTCTTCCGGGAAGGGCGAGAGCAACGCCTTCTTGAGTCGTGCAATCGATTCGCCCCCGGCGGCCATCAGGGGTTCGATCTTTGCGATCAGCGCCTCTTCTTCGGGGATCAGCACGGTGCCCTTGTAGGCTTGCCAGATCTGGGAAATCTCACGTTCGGCCGATTCCACGTTGGCAAGGCCCTGCGAGGCCTCCAGCGTGCCGGCGCGGACCTTGTGCGAGGTGTCTACGATGTTGACCGCATACAGGTCGGCGACCTTCTTGAGGTCGCGCATGGGCACGACACGGTCCTTGTAGACGGTTTCCAGGCTCTCTACTGCGAGATTCATGTTGAAGAGGCCGAGTTCGCCAAGGATGACGGCGAACAGGATCAATGTGGCCGACAGGATCGTCAGGCGCGTTCGGACCTTCGTTTGCTTCATGCGATATGTCTCCCACCGTGGACCGGATGGGGGCCGGCCGTTTATGTTTATGCGTTATAGGGAGGCATATCGGAAGATGCCGATTAAACTTTAGTCGTAGGTTTTTCCCGATGATCTCAGGTGAGCGCGCTGGTGAGGCGCGCGAGGCCGGTTTCCAGCAGGGGGCGGGGGCAGCCGAAATTCAGGCGCACGAAGCCGGGGGCACCGAAAGCACGGCCATCGGACAGGCCGATGCCGTGGGCCTCGAAGTGACCCGCGAGGTCGTCGATGCCCCGTTCCCGGGCAAATTCGCGGCAGTCGAGCCAGGCCAGGTAGGTCGCCTCGGGGAGGTATCCGCGGATGCCCGCAACCCCGCGGAGTGTCGCCCCGACCCGCTCGCGGTTGCCGCGCAGGTAGGCGATCAGCTGACGACGCCAGCTGTCGCAGTCGCGATACGCGGCCTCGGTCGCGACGAGGCCAAGCAGGTTGGCGTGCGGGACGATGCCGCGCATGGCGTGGCGGTAGCGACGCCGCAGCCCCGCATCTGGAATGATCGCAAAGGCGCAGTAGAGGGACGGGATGTTCCAGGTCTTGCTCGGCGCCATCAGCGTGATCGTCCGCGCTGCGACGGACCGGTCGATCGAGGCGATGGGAATGTGCGGCTTGTCTTCGTCGAGGACGAGCCCGCAGTGGATCTCGTCGGAGCAGATCACCAGATCGCGGCGCTCGCAGAGTTCGGCGATACGTCGCAGTTCGTCGCGGTCAAATACCCGCCCGACCGGATTGTGGGGATTGCAGAGCATGAATAGCCGCGATGTGGCATCCAGCGCCGCTTCGACCGCTTCCCAGTCCCAGCCGTAGCGGTCATTGTCGGGAGACAGCGGCGCCTGCTGCAGGCGCCGGTGATTGTTGGCCGGTGCGCCGAGAAACGGGGGGTAGACCGGTGTGGCGGTGAACACGCCGTCGCCATCGTGCCCGATCGCGCGGCAGGCGAGGTTGAATGCACTGACCATGCCGGGCAACCAGACCAGCCAGTCGGGCTCGATGCGCCAGCCGTGGTCGCGCGCGAGTCCTTCGATCACGGCCTCCTCCAGCGAAGGCCAGGCATCGGTATAGCCGAGTACGCCATGGGCGAGCCGTTCCCGAATCGCATCGAGGATGGGCGTTGGCGCGCGGAAGTCCATGTCGGCGACCCACATCGGGAGGATGTCGCGTCCGGCATAGCGGGACCATTTCTCACCGGGGACCGCCGAGCGGTCGACGACGTCATCGAAATCTTCGGGTGTTTCGGGCATGGGGTTCTCGTCGGGGCTTTTTGTGATGCGTTGCAGCAACTAGAATGGGGCCTTGCCCCAACGCACAGGGATACCACAATGCTGCTCCACTTTCCCGACGGGATCCACGCCTTCGACTCCGGCTACGGCCGTCCCATGCTGGATGCCATTCACCTGATCGAGGACGAGGGCCAGGTTGCCATCGTCGACACCGCCAGCAAAGGCTGCGTGCCGCGCATCCTGGAGGCGCTCGCCGAACTCGGTCGGCGGGTCGAGGATGTGGCCTATGTGCTGCTGACGCACATTCACCTCGACCACGCTGGGGGGGCCGGTGCCCTGCTCCGGGAACTCCCCCGCGCGCAGCTGGTGGTCCATCCTCGCGGCGCCCGTCACATGGCTGACCCGGCCAAGCTGTGGGCCGGTACCGTCGCGGTCTATGGCGAGGATCAGGCCATCGCGCTGTACGGCGAGCTGGTTCCTGTCCCGTCAGCCCGCATCGTCGAGGCGGTCGATGGCCGTCGCCTCCCACTTGGCTCGCGCGAGATCGAGGTGTTCGATACGCCGGGGCATGCGAGGCACCACGTCTGCTACCACGACACCCGGGCTCGGGCCTTCTTCACCGGAGACACCTTCGGCCTCTCCTACCGGGAGCTCGATGTCGATGGCCGCCAGGCGATCTGGCCGACTACGACCCCGGTCCAGTTCGAGCCGGAGGCCATGCACGCGTCGATCGATCGAATGATGGCCTGCCACCCCAAGGCCATGTATCTCACGCATTTCAGCCGAATCACCGATCTGGCGCGTCATGCTGCCGACCTGCATCGCCTCATCGATGCCCACGTGGCCGTGGCCGAAGCGGCGGAAGGGGAGGGCAAGGCCCTCGAGCACAACATCGAGGCGGGCCTGACCCGGCTGCTGTTCGACGAGGCGGCCCGCCAGGGCTGGACCCTGCCGCCGGGCGAACTGCTCGCCGTCATGCGGATGGACGTCGAACTCAGCGCGCAGGGCCTGGCCTGCTGGCTAAGGAGTCGGGAAACGGTGAACTGACGCGGGGCTCACGGGGCCGCGGTGGGGACGACCTCGCGGTCCAGCAGCTCGCGCAGCGCGTGGAATTTGATGCGGGCCGCGGGATCGCCCTGCCCGCCTGCGCGCCGGTACCAATAGGCGGCGCGGCGCAGGTCCTGATCGACACCGTACCCGACCTCGTACATGTGGGCGATGATGTATTGGGCGCCCATGTCGCCCCCTTCGGCAGCGGCCTCGTACCAATGGGCTGCGAGGGTGTAGTCCTGGTCTGCGCCCTCGCCAATGAAATACTGGGTTGCCAGGCTGAGCTGCGCGTCCCGCAGCCCCTGCCGCGCGGCGCGGCCAAACCATTCGTGGGCAATCCGGTCATTGCGTTCGACGCCGTCGCCGTGTTCGTACAGCAGGCCGAAGTTGTACTGGGCCTGAGGCAGGCCGTCATGAGCGGCGCGGCGCAACCAGCGCCATACGGCTCGCCCATCCGGCGAGTGGGTTTCGCCGCGGTACAGCATCATCGCGTAGTTGAATCGCGCCAGGCGGTTTCCGCCGCGCGCGGCCCGCTCGAAGAGGGTCGCGGCCGTCTCCAGGTCACCGGATTCATAGGCCTCGACGGCTGCCTCCGCCATCGCGGATGCGTCGATCGGGGCCGCTCGCGCTCCGCCCAGCCACATCGCCAGACAGACGCTCAGCCACAGCCCGGCCATCGGGCGCCTCGCAATCGACATGGCCACCTCCTTCCGGATTCGATGCCGCGCCAGCCGGCAAGTTCAGTCGTTGATGGATCGCTGTGTATCATGCGCCGCATGGCAATCGGGGTGCAGGGTATGGTGTCGGGAGCGGTCGATGAGTCGCGGCGTTTCGGCGGGGTCAGTCGCCTCTATGGCGCGGACGGTCTGGCGCGCCTGCGGGGGGTGTGCGTCGCGGTGGTGGGCATCGGCGGCGTCGGGTCCTGGGCGGCCGAGGCGCTGGCTCGCAGTGGCGTCGGTCGGCTGAGGCTGATCGACATGGATCATGTCGCCGAGTCCAACATCAACCGTCAGGTCCACGCGCTGGAGCCCACGCTGGGAATGGCGAAGGTTGACGCGATGCGGACACGAATCAGTCAGATCGACCCCGGCATCCACTGCGAAGCCATCGATGCGTTCCTCGAGCCCGAGACGGCGGCCGAGCTGGTGTCCGGCTGTGATTTCGTCATCGATGCCGTCGACCAGATGCGCGCCAAGCTGGCCCTGGTGCTCGCTTGCCGGGAGGCTGGTATTCCCCTCGTGGTGTCCGGAGGCGCCGGTGGCAAGCGGGATCCGGGACGCATCGGCGTCGAGGATCTGTCGCGCACCCAGCAGGACCCACTGCTGGCCAAACTCCGATCCCGTTTGCGCCGCGAGCACGGCTACCCGAGGGATCCGAAGCGGCGATTCGGCGTGGAGTGCGTCTACTCAAGCGAGGCGCCGGTGATGCGGCGCGATGCCTGCGCCGCCGGTGCGGGCCCGGTGGGTCTGAACTGTGCCGGCTATGGTTCCAGCATGGTCGTCACGGCCGGCTTCGGCTTGCTGGCGGCGGGTCGGGCGCTGGCGAAGCTGACGCGGGCGTAGCCCGGCATCACGGTGCGTCGCGGGTCTCCACGAGGGCTTCCGGATCGACAGCGGTGCCATTGAGGAAGACCGACCAATGGACGTGGGGCCCCGTCGCCCGACCGGTCGCGCCAGAGCGGGCGATGACCGCGCCGGCGGGCACCTCGTCTCCGATGGCCACGTCGATGCGTGACAGGTGACAGAGCATGCTGATCAGCCCCTGGCCATGATCGATGAAAAGGGTCCGGCCATTGAAGAAATAGTCACCGGTCAGCGTGACCCGGCCGGCCGCTGGCGCCTTGACGGGCGTGCCCACGGGCACGGCGACGTCGAGGCCGCTGTGGGGATTGCGCGGTTCGCCATTGAAGGTGCGGCGCAGGCCGAAGGCGGACGAACGGCGTCCGGTGACTGGCATGCGCAGCGCGATCGTGGGCGGCGCGACCTCTCGCCACGCCCGCTTGGCCTGGTCCTGGGCCTCCCGCTCCCGACGGTAGCGCTCGAGATCCTGCGGGTTCGGATTGACATGGCGCTTGTTGCGGACGGTCAGGTGCTGGACCGGATAGTCATGGGATTCGATCGTAAAGGGGAGGGCGCGAGTCTCGCCGTCGGTCGAACGGGCCTCTAGGTTCATCCAGCCCGGCTCGGCATCTAGGGGAATGCCGACCACGGCTTCCCACATCCCGCCGTGGCGATGAACCAGCACCCGCTGGCCGAGAAAGCTTACCTGCGGCGCAGCGGCTTGGGCGGGCGCCAGGGGCATTCGCAACACCCCGCCCGGGTGCGACGTGGCCTCGGCACCCGAGCCGACTTGCGCGAGACACGCGAACACCACAAGAATCAGGCTTCGACAGAGCATCTTGGACATTGGGCAATGATCGACACAGGCGCATTTTCGACCCGGGCCATCGTACTGTTTGCTCACGGCGCGCGCGACCCCGAATGGGCGGGTCCGGTACGCCGGCTTGCCGCGTGCCTGACAGGCGGCGAGCCGCCGGTGAAGGCGGTGGTGGCATTCCTGGAGTTCATGGCGCCGAGCCTCGACGATGCGGTCGACGGGCTCGTCGGCGAGGGCGTGGCCGAGATCGTCGTGGTGCCCGTCTTTCTGGCGCAGGGGGGACATCTGAAGCGCGACGTGCCGGGTCTGATCGAAGTGGCAAGTCGTCGCCACCCGGGGGTCAGGATCCGGCTGGTTCCGCCCGTCGGGGAGGATGACGGGGTGCTCGCTGCCATGGCGGACTTCGCCCGCTCGACGCTGGGGAAGCCGTGAGCGAGGTGTTCCCGGTGCACCACCCGCGGGAGGTGCTGCCGCTGGCGGAGCATCTGGCCGTGGGTTGCGCGCGTCCACGCGAAGTCGCGATCGGCCTCGCCGAACTGCTGACGAATGGCATCGAACACGGCAACCTGGGCTTGGGTTTCGAGCGCAAGCGGCAGTTGCTCGCGGCCGGCCGCCTGGAGGCGGAGTTGGCGCAGCGCCTGGCCGCCCGGCCTGACCTGCGCGTGCGCGTGACCCTGACCCGGTTGCCCGACCTCGTTTGCTTCGTGATCGAGGATCAGGGCCACGGATTTGACTGGCGTCCGTGGTTGCGTCCGGATCCTGCGCGCTCTTCGGCCCCGAACGGGCGAGGAATCGCCATAGCGCGCGAGACCTGTTTTGCCTCCCTGAACTATCGTTCTCCCGGCAATGTGGTCGAGGCGCTTGCCGTGCGGGCAGGCGGATGATTCGATGGAACTGGATTCGATGCGTGTGACCACGGTCACACAGGCGTGAGAGGCGCTTGACCTGTCCGTGTATAAGAATATACTGATATACATGAAGACTCCGCTCGCTCTCATCCTGTTCACCGCGGCTCTGACCTTGCCGGCGCATGCCGAATCGCCCGAGGCCGTCCGCGTCGATGCCCGCCCCGTTCTCGCGGCCTACCCCGCCGAAGGGCTCGTCGAAGCCGTCCGCAGTGCGACACTCGCGGCGCAAACCCAGGGCCGGATTCTGGAAATGTCCGTCGACGCGGGAGACCGCGTCCGGCGCGGCGACCTGGTGATCCGGATCGACGCCGCCCAGGCCACTCAGGCGGTAGCCGGCGCCGAGGCCCAGGTCGAGCAGGCCCGGGCCACCGCCATCAACGCGCGGGCCCAGTACGAGCGCACGCAAGGCCTGTTCGAACAGAAGTTCATCAGTCAGGCGGCGCTCGACCAGGCCGAAGCCGCACTGCGTGCCGCGGAGGCGTCGCTACGTGCGGCCGAGGCTGGCAAGGGCCAGGCCACCGTTGCCCGCGGATTCGCGAGCCTCGCAGCCCCGATGGATGGCATCGTCGCCCGTCGTGACGCGCAGCCGGGCGAGATGGCGCAGCCCGGCCGTGCCTTGCTGACAATCTACGATCCGGCCTGGATGCGGGTTGTGGCCGACCTGCCCCAGTCCCGCCTCGAGGCGCTGAAGCGCGGCCCGCTCAGCGCACGGGTCGAGTTCCCGGACACCGGGCGGTGGGTGGATGCCACCACGGTCGAGTTGATCCCGACCGCCGATCCCCGGACCCACACGGTGCAGGCGCGGGTCGGATTGCCCGCCGAGTTCGCTGGCGTGCTGCCCGGCACCTTCGCGCGCGTGCACTTCGCGACAGGGGAGCAGAACCGAATCGGCGTGCCGCCTGACGCGGTCGTTCGTCGGGGTGAAATCACGGGTGTCTATGTTCAGCGAGAGGACGGACGCTTCGTCCTGCGTCAGGTCCGGCTGGGCGAGATGCTCTCTGACGGCCGGATCGAGGTGCTGGCGGGGCTGGCACCCGAAGAGTCGGTCGCCACCGACGCGGTGAAGGCTGGCATCGCGCTCAAGCGCGGTGTTGCCCGCTAGGAGTCCGGCCATGTCTGACACGACCGACCGGATGGGCATCTCCGGGCGAATCGCCGCGACCTTCCAGCGGAACGCCCTGACGCCGTTGCTGGCTCTGGTTCTGTTGCTGATGGGCATCTTCGCTACCCTGATCACGCCGAAAGAGGAAGAGCCGCAGATCGACGTGACCATGGCCAACGTACTGGTGCCCTTTCCGGGGGCGTCGGCGCGCGACGTGGAAGCCCTCGTTTCCCGGCCTGGCGAGCAGGTCCTGTCGCGGATCGCGGGCGTCGAGCACGTGTACTCGGTGTCGCGGCCGGGCATGGCGGTGATCACCGTACAGTTCGAGGTGGGCGTCAAGAGCAATGATGCGCTGGTTCGCCTGTACGACACGATCGACTCCCACAGCGACTGGCTCTCGCCCCAGCTGGGCGTGATGAAGCCGATCGTCAAGCCCAAGGGCATCGACGATGTGCCCATTGTGGCGCTGACCTTCTGGACCGATGATCCGGTGCGCTCGGGCTTCGAGCTGCAGCAGGTTGCCCGCGCGACCGAGGTCGAGATCAAGCGCATTGACGGGACGCGTGACGTCACCACCATTGGCGGCCCCGGCCACGTGGTGAAGGTCGAGATGATGACCGAGCGGATGAACGCGTCCGGCGTCACGGCCCAGGACCTCAAGGCGGCGCTTCAGATCTCCAACGCCTCCTTGCCCGCCGGCACGCTGACCGCGGACAACCGGGATGTGCTGATCCAGACGGGCACCTACCTGGAGTCGGCCGATGATGTCCGCCGGCTGGTGGTCGGAACCAATGGGGGCAAGCCGGTCTTCATGCGCGATGTGGCCGAAGTGACGGATGGGCCCGGCGAGAACCGCCAGTACGTGTGGTTCGGCACCGGCCAGGCCGCCGGGCAGCGGGGTATCGGTCCGCAGGGGACTTTCCCGGCGGTGACGCTGTCGATCTCCAAGAAGCCCGGCGCCAATGCCTCCGATGTGGCGGATGCCGTGATCGCGCGAGCCGAGTCGCTGAAGAACACCGTCATTCCTGATGGCGTCGAGGTGACGGTCACCCGAAACTACGGCAAGACCGCCTCGGACAAGGCCGAGAAGCTGATCGCCAAGCTGGTGTTTGCCACCTCCGCCGTGGTGGCCCTGGTGTTCCTCGCGCTCGGCTGGCGCGAGGCGCTGATCGTCGGCCTTGCCGTGGCATTGACGCTGGCGGCCACGCTGTTTGCATCGTGGGCGTGGGGATTCACGCTCAACCGGGTCAGCCTGTTTGCGCTGATCTTCTCGATCGGCATCCTCGTGGATGACGCCATCGTGGTGGTCGAGAACATCCACCGACACCACGTGCTCGAGCCGAAGAAGCCCCTGTGGCAGCTGATCCCCGGCGCCGTGGACGAAGTCGGCGGCCCCACGATCCTGGCCACGTTCACGGTGATTGCGGCCCTTCTGCCGATGGCCTTCGTGAGCGGGCTGATGGGACCGTACATGAGCCCGATCCCGATCAACTCGTCGATGGGCATGTTCATCTCGCTGGCGGTCGCCTTCGTGGTGACCCCCTGGCTCGCGCAACTGATGCTTCGCAAGGCGCCGATCCACGCCGACGGTGAGGACCGCATGACCTCGTCGCTCGATCGCGTCTTCCGGCGCATCATGGGACCGCTGCTGGACGTCCGTCGCGGGCGCCGCAACCGCGGGCTGTTATGGCTGCTGATCCTGGTCCTGATCGCAGGGTCCGTGTCGTTGGCGGTTGTCAAGCTGGTGGCCCTGAAGATGCTGCCCCTCGACAACAAGAGCGAGTTTCAGGTGGTGGTCGATATGCCGGTGGGAACTCCGGTGGAACAGACTCAGCGGGTCTTGCAGGAAATTGGTGATTACCTGGGCGAGGTGCCGGAGGTGACGGACTACCAGACCTACGCCGGCACCGCCAGTCCGATCAACTTCAACGGCCTGGTACGGCAGTATTACCTGCGCGCCGCGCCCGAACTGGGCGACATTCAGGTCAACCTGGCGGACAAGCACCACCGTGATCGATCGAGTCACGAGGTAGCCATCGCCGTGCGGGAGCGGGTCGCCGAGATCGGCCGGCTTCATGGCGGCAATGCGCGGGTGGTCGAGGTGCCGCCGGGGCCACCGGTGATGGCGCCGATCGTGGCCGAGGTCTATGGCCCCGACTATGCGGGGCAGATCGAGGTGGCTCGCCGGATTCGCGGGGTATTCGAGACAACCCCCGACATCATTGCGGTTGACGACGCCATCGACGAAGTGGCACCCAAGGTCGTGCTGCGGGTCGACCAGGCCCGGGCGGCGCTGATCGGTGTTGCCCAGGCCGATGTCGTGGATGTCCTGCGACTCGGCCTTGCCGGCGAGTCCGTTACACCGGTGCATGGCAGCGACAACAAGTACGAGGTGCCCGTGCATGTGCAGCTGCCCAGCGCGCGGCAGTCGCGCCTCGACGAACTTCTGGCGATGCGGGTGCGTGCACGGGACGGCCACCTGGTGCCCATCTCCGAGGTCGTGCAGGAGCGCCCGAGCCAGCGCGAGCAGGTGATCTATCACAAGGACCTGCTGCCCGTGGTGTATGTGACGGGTGACATGGGTGGTGTCCTCGATTCGCCGCTCTATGGCATGTTCGACATGCGTCGCGCGATCGCGGACCTCGTGCTCGATGGGCCTCGCCTGGCGGGCGCAGTGGATGAGTATTTCATCTCGCAGCCGGCCGATCCCTACGCGGGCTACAGCATCAAGTGGGATGGGGAATGGCAGGTCACGTACGAAACCTTCCGCGACATGGGCATTGCCTATGCCGTCGGGCTGATCCTGATCTACCTGCTCGTCGTGGCCCAGTTCAAGAGCTATCTGGTGCCCCTGATCATCATGGCGCCGATTCCCCTCACCGTGATCGGCGTGATGCCGGGCCACGCATTGCTGGGTTCGCATTTCACCGCCACGTCGATGATCGGCATGATCGCCCTCGCCGGCATCATCGTGCGCAACTCCATCCTGCTGGTGGACTTCATCAATCACCAGCGGGCGCAGGGCATGGCGTTTGCCGAGGCCGTGATCCGAGCTGCCAGCGTACGTGCCAAGCCGATCGGACTGACCGCGCTGGCGGCCATGATCGGCGCGCTCTTCATTCTCGATGATCCGATCTTTAACGGGCTTGCGATCAGCCTGATCTTCGGCATCTTCGTCTCCACCGTGCTGACCCTGGTGGTGATCCCGGTTCTCTATTACGCGGCCCGCCACAAGCGCGAGGCGAAGGCCGATCTTGAAGGAGCTCAGTCATGAATCTGACCGTCAACCAGTTCGTTCGCATCTTCGCGGGCGCCTTTGTCCTCATCTCGCTCGCGCTCGGCGTCGAGGGCTCGCCCTTGTTCGTCAGCCAGAACTTCCTCTGGTTTACCGCGTTCGTCGGCGCCAACCTCTTCCAGAGCGGCTTTACGAAGTTCTGTCCGCTCGAGAACATCCTGCGCAGATTCGGCGTCAAGGATTCGATCGGCTGCGCCTGATCGCGCGTCAGGACAGGCGGGTGCCCGGGCCTTCGGTTCGCGCACCCGATGTCCATCCGGGGGGGCTCGGACGGGCAGGCGAGTCGGCTCAACTTAACGCCTTGCACGCCGTTAAGGCGTGAATGCGTTTCTTTGTTCCCGAGTCCCGGCTTGGTAGTGCCTCCCGCATGCGTTTGCCATCGGCCGGCCAGGTGACATCAGACGGCGCGAACCGGTCTGCACTGGTCGCTCTGCTGGTGTTCGCCGCCTGCGCCGCGCTGACCCTGCTGGTCACATTCCGGCTGGTGGCCTCGGATACCGCCAACGAGTCCCGCGAACTGGCGTCGGCGATTGCCGACATGCAGGAGCGCCTCGAGACGCGCTTCGGGGATCTGCGACTGTTCCTGCTGGCGGCCAGTGCCTTTGTCGATGCCTCCGAGCGGGTCACGGCGGACGAATGGCAGCGCTTTGTCTCCCTGTCGGCGGCCGAACTGGAGAGTCGGGGTGGGATCGCGGCGATCGGCCTCATCGGCCGCGATGCGTCCGCCGGGCGTGGCGTCGGCAGTACGGACCTGCACTTGCAGTTCGTTGCGCCGGACAGTGCCGCGAACCGCGATCTGGTCAGCGCCAATCTCGCTGCGCAGAGACAGATGAGCGACGGGATCGCCAAGGCCATCGCCAGCCGCAGTTCGGTCCTGACCGCGCCGCTCCGGCTGTACCGGGTCGCCTTGCCCGGCCAGCTCGAGGTGGCGTGGTTGCACCCGGTCTTCTTCCGCCCCGACGCTCCCCAGGCACCGAAGGGCCTGCTGTCCGGCCCCCGCGCGCTGGTCATGGTGGCCGTGCGGTTCGGCGCCCTGATACCCGATCTGGACGTGGGCGCGACGCAGCGCATCGGTATTCGCGTCGTCGACATGAGTGTCGAGTTGCCCGAGGTCGTCTTCGACGGCAGCCGCGATGCCCCTCTGATCGAAGGGGCCGAGCGGACGATGGAGCTGGGTGGGCGGATCTATCAGATCAGTTTCCATGGACAGGCTGCGATCGAGACCGGCACGACGACGATCGCGGTGGCCTTGCTGGGCGCCGCCCTGTCGGCCGTGATGGGCTGGCTTTCTTTCCTGATGAGCAGTTCGCGTGACCGCGCCGTGTTGATCGCGCGCGAAATGACCGCCGACCTGCAAGCCAGCGAGCGGCGCTTCGCGCTGGCGATGGACGCCGCGGCGGAGGGGATCTGGGAGTGGACTCGCGGCCCCGAGCAGATCTACCTCTCCGAACATTGTCGGGTCCTGTTGCGGTCTGGTGGGTGGCTTGGCGCCGCAACGTTGCGTGGCATGCTGGGCTGCCTGGCGCGGACCGACCGTCGAATCCTGATCGCGGCCCTCCGGACGATGATGGAGGGCGCAGAAACACTGGATGTCGAAGTGGGCCTGGCGACGGCCGATGGCACCGAGCTGCGGTACCGTGTTCGGGCCAAGCTGGAGCGGGATGCCATCGGCCGGGTCGTGAGGATTGCCGGCTCGGTGTCCGATGTCACCGAGTTGCGGGAGCGTGAGGCGCGGATCGAGCGCTCCGATGCGTTTCTGGCCCGCCTGGTCGATCTCCTCCCGCTCCCCTTGATGGTCAAGGATGCCGATCGGCGCTACGTGATCTTCAACCGCGCGGCGGAACGCCTCTTCGGTCAGAGCCAGGTGTCGCAGTTGCGGCGAAACACGGCGGCCTTGCTGCCGGTCGATTTCGCCGAGGCGCAGTTGGCCGACGACGCCTATGTCCTCACGAAGGGGCTGCCGACGAGCCGGGAGCTGGAGTACACGCTGGGCGATGGGGACCGCAAGGCGCTTCAGGTGCGCAAGGCGCCAATCACGGACGTGACCGGAGAGCCGGCCGTCTTGACCGTCATCACCGATGTGACACCGCTACGGCACGCCGAGGCAGAGCTGCGGAGCTCGCTCGAGGAGTTCAACGCCCTGTTCGACAATGCGCCGCTGGGTCTCGCACTGATGGCTGAAGACGGCCGTGTGATGCGTGCGAACCCCAGTTACTGTCGGATTGCCGGTCAGGAGGAGGCGGCGCTCAAGCGGACCCGCCTGACCGAGCTAACCAGTCCTGTCGATGCCCGTCTCGCAGAGGAGCTGTTGGCCGATGTGGTGCGCGTTGGTCACATTGGCCCGATCGACTGGGAGATGCTGCGGCCCGACGGCGGGCGCGTGACCACCCGCCTGTCCATCGCCCACTTCCAGAACGTGCTCCGACAGGGGCGCATGTGGGGCATCGTCGAGGACGTCACCGAGGCGCGCCGCACCGAGCTCGCGCTCAAGCGGGCGGACGCGACCCATCGTTCCATCCTGCGGGCGATTCCTGATGTGCTGGTGCAACTTGACCAGGACATGCGCTTTGTCTCGTACCACGCACCGTCCGGTACCGGCGACGGTGAGCTGGACGCAGAAGGCATTGTCGGGCGCCTGCTCGAGGAAGTGCTTGCACCCGACGCGGCGGGTCGCTTCCGGGAAGCCTCCCAGGCTGCACTCGAGGGGAACCGGCTGCTGGTTCGCGAGTATGCGGCCGAAGACGAGGCGGGCGACGAGCAGGAGTATGAGCTTCGCGCGGTCCCCACCGGCGATGGTGGCGTTCTACTCGTCATCCGCCGGATCACCGAGCGCAAGCGTGCCGAGCGCGAACTGGCCAACCAGGAGCGCTTCCTCAATGCCCTGTTCTCGGCCATGCCCGACATGGTCTGGTTCAAGGATCGGGACGGGCGCTTCCGCTACTGCAACCCGGTGTTCGGGCGCTTGCTCTGCGCGCCCGTCGAGCGATTGCTGGGTACCACGGACTACGACTATTTTCCGGTCGAGGTGGCCGACGGATTCCGCGAGCGAGACCACGCGGCGGAGCTCGCGGCCCGGCCGTTGATCGACGAAGAGGAGATCCCGTTTCCCAACGGCACGGTGTGGCAGGCAGAGACCACCAAGGTTGCCGTCCTTGATGGTGACGGGAACATCTCCGGCGTGCTGGGCATGGCGCGGGACATCACGGCGCGCAAGCGCAGTGAGGAGGCCCTGAGGACCAGCGAGGCGCGCTGGCAATTCGCGCTGGAAGGCGCCGGAGACGGGGTCTGGGACTGGAATGCCCGGACCAACGAGGTGTTCTTCTCGGCTCGCTGGTGCCAGATGCTGGGCTACCGGGCAGACGAAATCGATTCCTCACTCGAGGAATGGAAGCAGCGCGTCCACCCGGACGACCTCACATATGTGCTTGGCGCCCTGGATGACTACATCGCTGGGCGCATAGGCCATTACAAGACCGAGCATCGCGTCCGCCACCGGGATGGCCACTACGTCTGGATTCTTGATCGGGGGCGTATCGTCGAACGGGACGAGGAGGGACGTCCCACGCGACTGATCGGCACGCACACCGACATCTCCGAGCAGCGCCGGGCCGAGGCCGCCTTGCGGGAGAGCGAGGCCCGCTTCCGCCGCCTGGCCGACTCGGCCCCGGTGCTGATCTGGATGCTGACGCCTGACGCGCGGGTGAGCTACCTCAACCGCACCTGGCTGGAGTTTACCGGGACCCAGCTGATCGACGGGTTGGGTGGCGGGTGGTTGAACTCGGTCCACCCTGACGACCGTGTCCGCTGCGCATCGGCAGAGCATCTGGGCATCGAGCAGCAGCGAGCCTTCGGGATGGAGTTCCGCCTGCGTGCTGCCGGTGGCGACTATCGCTGGATGATCGCCACGTCGGAACCGGTTTTCGATGTGGATGGGTCTCTCCATGGCTTCATTGGCAGTGCCACGGATGTCACCGAATTGAAGCAGGCGGGCGATGAACTCAAGCGCCACCGGGACGAGTTGTCGGAGATGGTTCAGGAGCAGACCCGGGACCTGCGCGCCGCCAAGGAGGCAGCTGAGGCCGCCAACATCGCGAAATCGCAGTTCCTAGCCAACATGTCCCATGAGCTGCGCACCCCGATGCATGCCATTCTCAGCTACGCGAAGCTGGGTGAGTCGCGCGCGGACCGGTCGGATCCGGCCAAGCTGAGAGACTATTTCGCGCGGGTGCGCCAGAGTGGCGATCGCCTGCTCGAGTTGCTCAACGACCTGCTCGACCTCGCCAAGCTCGAGTCGGGGCGGCTGGTTCTCAACATGGCATCGCACGACCTGCGGGCGATCGTCGACGACGCGCTGCATGAATTCGATGCGCTCCTGTCCTCCCGTCATCTCGTGGTGCAGTTCGAATCCGAACCGGAAGCGCTACCGGTCGACTGTGACGCTGTGAGGACAGGCCAGGTCGTCCGCAACCTGCTCTCCAATGCAGTGAAATTCACGCCCGAATCCGGGAAAATCGGCGTTATGCTGAGTTTGGTGGAATTGCGGCGCGGGCGGCGGCGTGGCGACCTGAGAGACGGGCGCTGGGCGCGGCTGGTCGTGACGGATAGCGGCATCGGCATTCCCGAAAGCGAACTGGAAGCGATTTTCGACAAATTCGTGCAAAGCTCGAAGACCCGGGACGGATCCGGCGGAACCGGCCTCGGACTTGCGATCTCCCGCGAGATCGTGGAGGCGCAGGGGGGGCGGATCAGCGCCTCGAACCGACCGGAAGGTGGCGCCTGCTTCGAAATGCTGCTCCCGTTGCCGGAGCCGCCGGATGACAACGAGGAGAACAAGCCAAGTGAGTGAGATGAAGATCCTGGTGGTGGATGACGAGCCTTTCAATCTCGACATCATCATCGAGACCCTCGATGACCCCAGCTACCAGCTCACGACCGCGGAAAGCGGCGAAGAGGCGTGGGAGCTGCTGAGCCGCCAGGACAGCCACTTCGATCTGGTCGTGCTCGACCGGATGATGCGCGGCATCGATGGCATCGAGGTGTTGCGCCGGATCAAGGCGGATCCACGCTTGTCCGAGATCCCCGTGATCATGCAGACGGCCGCGGCGTCGCCGGATCAGGTCCGGGAGGGGCTGCAGGCCGGCGCCCACTACTACCTGACCAAACCCTTCGAGCTCGAGGCGCTCGAGACAATCGTGCGTGCTGCACTCGAGGACGCGGCTCAGCGGCGCTCCCTGCTCGACGGGATGAATCATCAGGCCCGGGTCATCAAGCTCGCCGACTCCGCCGTCTTCCGCATCCGGACGCTCGAGGACGCCCAGCATCTGGCCGCGCTGCTCGGCAACCTGTTCCCGGAGCCTCAGCTCGGTGCGATGGGCTTGTCGGAGTTGTTCATCAATGCCATCGAACATGGCAACCTGGGTATCGATTTTTCGGAGAAATCGCGCCTCAAGGAGCAGGATCGCTGGCACGAGGAGGTGGTTCACCGGCTCGGACTTCCCGAGTACCGGGAGCGCCGAGTGACGGTATCCATCGAGCGTAAGGGCTGCGACTGGGAATTCCTGATCGAGGACCAGGGCAAGGGCTTCGAGTGGGACAAATACCTCGAACTGGACCCCGAGCGGGCCTTCGCACCCAATGGAAGGGGGATTGCACTGGCCCGCCAGCTGGCCTTCTCGCGGCTGACCTACGAAGGGTCAGGCAATCGCGTGCGGGTCCTGGCCGATGGAGGTGCCCCATGAGTGGCGTGGAACTCATCGGTACCGGCATGCCGCCGCATCGGCGGTGCAGGGGGACGGCATGACGATCCGCAGCCTGCCGGATCTTCCCGAGCTCGTACGGGTCAAGGAGCTTCGGGTCCTGATCGCGGACGACACGGCCTCGAACCGGAACATGCTCGAGGTATTCCTTCGCAAGCTGGGCTTTGCCTCGGTGACTGCCGCGGACGGGCAGCAGGCGGTCGACCAGTTCCAGGTCGAGCAGCCCGACATGGTTTTGATGGACGTCATGATGCCCGTCATGGACGGGTTCGAGGCCACCCGGAACATCCGGCGCCTGCAGGGCCGGCACTGGGTGCCCATCGTGATGCTGTCGGCCCTGTCGAACGACTCCGACATCGCGGCGGGGCTGGACGCGGGGGCTGACGACTACCTGGTCAAGCCGATTTCCTTCTCGGTCTTTGCGGCGAAGATGCGAACGCTGTCCCGCCAGCTGATGATGCAGCGGACGGTGGTCGAGTCGCTCGAACAGATCCGGGCCATCTCCGATGCGGTGATCGATGGCCTCATCACCATTGACGAGCACGGCATCATGCATTCGTGCAACCGGGCGGCCTGTTCCCAGTTCGGCTACACGCCCAGCGACCTGATCGGCCAGAACGTCTCGATGCTGATGCCGGAGCCCTACCGCAGCGAGCACGATGGCTACCTGTCCCGCTATCTGACGACCAGCGAGCCGCACATTGTCGGCACGATCCGGCAGGTGACAGCCAGGCGGAAGAATGGCGAGCTGTTTCCGATGGAACTCGGGGTCACGGACATCGAGCTACCGGACCGGCATCTGTTTATCGGCGTCGTGCGCGATGTGACGGAACGGGAGCGGCAGGCCCGCGAGCGCGCGGAGACGCGCGCGCGGCTCGAGCGGCTGTATTCCGAACAGGAGCGTGAGCAGGAACTGGCGCGCTCCATCATGGAGCGGCAGATCCACGGTGACTGGCTGAAGGACCCGCGCCTGCAGTACTCCGTCGCGGCGACCACGCGCTTTTCGGGCGATCTGGTGATGGTTGCCCGCTCGCCCAGCGGGCGGACCTTTGCGATGCTCGCGGATGCGACCGGCCACGGACTGGCGGCTGCGATCAGTGTGTTGCCGATTCTCTCGCTGTTCTATACCGAAGTGGCCCGGGACGTGACTCTCGAGCACCTCGTCTCGGCGATCAATACCCAGCTGCGCAGCGGCCTGCCGGTCGGACGCTTCGTCGGGGCTGCGCTCTTTTGCCTGTCTGCCGACGCCACCGAAGGCGAAATCTGGGTCGGTGGCGTGCCGGAAGCGTTGCTGCTCGCGCCGGACGGCACCATCGTCCGGCGCATCGAGTCGGACCACGTGCCCCTGGGCATCATCGACAGCGACAAGGACATGGCGAGTACGATCCGCCTGGCGATAGACCCGGGCCATCAGATCCTGTTGTACTCGGACGGCCTGATCGAAGCCCATCGCAACGATGGCACGGTGTTCGGCCCCGAGATGCTTGAGCAGACGCTGGCGGGATCGCAGCCCGGAGAGCGGGTGGCCGCCGTCCAGCGGGCACTGGCCGACCTTCTGGAAGGAGAGCCGCATCACGACGACGTCTCGATGCTACTCTTGACGTGCGATCCCCACCCCGGGCCGGCTTCTGCCTGACAGCAGGTCCATGGGGCGAGGGTCTGGCTTCCCTACTGCCTACAGGAGACAAAATGGACCGTCACGCCTCCGGAATCGAACGTCGTCGCAATGTGCGGGTGCCCTTGGGGGGCATCGACGCCCAGGTGCACATCCCCGGCCAGGTACAGCCAGTGGCCGCCAAGTGTACCGACCTCGCGGTGGGCGGCCTGACCCTGGTGTGTCGCTACGTGCCCCGTGAGGGAGAGCAGTTTCGTGTCGAGGTGGCATCCCCGGGTGGTCAGCGGCGCTTCGAGCCGCTGAATGTCCGCGTCAGCGTGCGGCGCTGCCATCCCGTCGAAGAGGGCCTCTATGAGATGGGCGTGGAGATCATCGAGATCCTGACCTGACGATCGCCCCGGCCGGAAGCGGCCGCGTCAGCGACCGGCCGGGCGGCTGAACAGGATCCACAACGCGAACAAGGTGACGGCGGAGAAGCTCACCAGGGACCAGTTCGCGATCGACAGGCCCAGAAAGGTCCAGGCCCGTTCGGTACAGTCGCCCGAGCCGTGGAAGATCATGGGCAGCGCATCCGCCAGGGGGAAGCTGTCGAGCATGTATTCGAGTCCGGGGCCGCACTCCGCGTCCGCCGGCGGATAGATCTGGATCCAGCTCTGGCGCGCGGCGACTCCCCCGCCCGCCAGCGCCGCGATCAGCAGCACCCCGCCCCAGAGCCGCCGGCCAACGCCGCGTGCGCCGTGCAGCCCTGCCAGCAGGCCGATCAGCGCGACGCCGACGAAGGCGTACCGCTGCATGATGCACATCGGGCAGGGCTCCTGGCCCTTCACGTACTGCAGGTAGAGCCCGAAGCCGAGCAGGCCCGCACACGTGGCAAACAGCAACAGGAAGGGCAGGCGGCGGTGGCGAAGAAGGTTGATCAGCATGGTCGTGGTCGAGTCAGCTCACCCGGAGCAGGATCGCGCATTGTAGCGGCATCGCTTCGAGTGCTTCCTGCGCACGGGGTTCCCGGGTCAGGCGTGGGCCAGGGCGGTCAGCGCGTCGACCTGGTCGAGGATCGGCTGCGGCGTGGGTAGCGTGCCGTCCAGCATCGCCCGGATCGTGACCGCATTGGCCGCGATGTCGTAGCCGCCCGGCAACTCGGCCAGGGGGGGGGCGCCCCCCTCTTCGGCGGCATGCGAGATGCTGCGCTTGCCGTCCGCGTATGAGGCCAGGCGTGGGCGACGGCGCGGGTTGGCGTAGATCTCCCCTTCCGTGCCCCTCAGCAACTGGGCGTGGCCTCCCTCCGCGAGCAGGAACTCGTCCATTCGTTCGAGATACTCCGGGTGGGTCACGGCCACCACCCGGACGGATCGCCCGGGCAGGGGGTCGAGCAGTTTGGCCATGGTATGGCCGGCGGACCGCACACCCAGCCGCAGCCGCGTCGCGAGCAGCCGCGAGAGACCGGGCAGCAGGGCGTCGAGGGACAGGCAGGCCGGCAAGCCGGCCGCGAGGCGCTCGCTCGCCGCCGCGGCATCGGCCTGACACGGCAGGTCCAGCGCGTCCAGCAGGCCGAAGGGATTGACCCGTGATTCGAAGTCGTGCCGGCCCTGGATCAGCACCGGTATGCCGCGGCGGGACAGGAGGTGGGCGACCAGGGGCATCAGGTTGGGTTGCCTGCGGGCGCCATTGTAGGTTGGGAGCACCACGCAGCGGGGGCCCTCTGGCGGGGTGACGGGCTGGACGGCGTCACGCATGGCGTCTGAAAAGCCCAGCAGCTCCTCGAGCGACTCGCTCTTGATTCGCAGCGCGATCAGGATGGCGCCGAGTTCCAGCTCGCCCACCCGCCCTGCCAGCATGTCGGCGAAGAGTTCGCGTGCCCTGGCTCGCTCAAGCGAGCGTGCCCCTTTCGCGCCGCGTCCGATTTCCTTGATGAAGGGCGCGTAGTGGCTCATAAGGTGACCTTGGCCAGGGAGCCGGTCAGGTCGGCCAGTAGTCCGGCCAGTTCGTCGAGCTCGAAGGGTTTGGCGAGGAACCCGTCCATGTCGGCGTCGCGAGCGGCCTCCCGGTCATCCTGGCCGACGTTCGCCGTGACGGCTGCGATCGGCGTGCGGACGAGACCGTCCCGGGCCTCCTGGGCCCGCCACCGCCGACAGATCGAGAAGCCATCCTCGCCGGGCATCTCGCAATCCATCAGCACCACGTCGTAGCGCTGCCTCGCCAGCTTCTGAAGGGCGGCTTCTCCGCTGCCGACACAGTCGCAGGCCAGGCCGAGGTTCTCCAGCGCGGCCTGGAGCACGAGCTGGTTCGACACGCTGTCATCCACCACGAGGGCTTTCATGTCGGCAAAGGTCGGCAGGGTCGAGCGTGGCGAAGGCGCGAGCTTCGCCGCTTCCGCGATTTCCATGGGCACTTTGAGACGGAAGCAGGCGCCGGGCAACCCATTGTGGTCGAGGACCAGCGAGCCGCCCATCAGGGCAGCCAGCCGGCGGGAGATGGCGAGGCCGAGGCCCGTGCCGTGGCCGTTGCCGCTGTGGGCGCCGGCGACCTTGGAGAAGGGCTCGAAGACGGCCTGGGACTGCTCCACGGGAACGCCGGGACCGCTGTCCTGGATGGCCACGTCGAGGATGCACGGCCCCCCCTCGGGCGGACAAGTCAGCTGGAGATGTGCCGTGACATGGCCGGACTCGGTGAAATCCACCGCATTGCCAAGCAGGTTGATCAGGATCTGGCGCAGGCTGTTGGCATCGCCGCGCAAGGCGTCGGGGATGGAGTCCGCCATGTGCAGGATGATCGCCACACCCTTCTGGTGGGCCGACGGCCGGAACAGGTCGCACGAGGTGCAAACGATCTCGCGTGGGTCGAACACCTCGTGCCGGAGCGTGACCTTGCCGGCCTCGATGCGCGACAGGTCGAGGATGTCGTCCAACAGCTGGCGAAGGTGCCGGGCCGACCCCTGCAAGGTGTGCAGCCACTTCTTCTGGCGCTCATCCAGGCGGCTGCGTTCCAGCAACTGGGTCATGCCGATGATCCCATTCATCGAGGTCCGGATGGCGTGGCTCATGGTGGCGATGAATGCGCGCTTCGACTCACTCGAGGCGGCGGCTTCCGCGCCATCCGATTCGCTCGATTCGAGCGCCTGCTCAAGCCGGTGACGCAGCTCCATGCCGTCCCGCAGGTGCCGGCTGAGCGGGCGCGAAATGGCCGTGAGGCCAATGACCGTCAGGATCAGCCCCCAGCCCGCCAGCTGCTCCCGAAGGACGCCCATGGACAGCAACATGACGGCGTTCGGCAGCAACAGGACCGAGAGGAACAGGGGACCTGCCGGCGGGATCGATGCCAGGGCGAGGGCGCCGGCACCCGCGACGCCCATCAGCGCGACGAGGGCCAGCGGTTGGTAGGCCTCGGGCGCCTGGGGGTATACGACGAGCGACAGGCAACTCCACAGCAGGCCGGACAGCGTCGCGTTGGCAACGCAGCGCGCCCGCCAGGCCGAGAGGGGTGTCTCGGCATCGTCGCTGCTGCGAAAACGGCGGGCCTGCCGGTGGCGCCACGCGGCCAGGGCCACGATTGCGGCAAACCAGGCCGGTAGCGCCCAGCCCGGTGACACAAAGGGACGAAAGCCCAGCCAGGCCAGGGCCGCCAGGACGATGGCGAAGGGTTGCGCCCTGAGTGCCTTGCTCAGGTGCACGGTCAGCGCCTCGCGGTCGACCCGGTCGGAAATGCCAGCGAAATCAGGCGGAGTTCTTGGATGCATGCACGCCCTACTTTATCCAAGTGAGCCGCTACAATCCATGGGTTCGGTCGTGTAGGGAGGCATGTTCGCCATGGATGTCGGATTTGTGGGACTGGGTTTGATGGGGCGCCCCATGGCGCTGAACCTTCTGAAGGCGGGCCATGCCGTCCATGTATGGGCGCGCCGGGCTGAATCCATGCAGCCCCTGGTCGACGCGGGCGCGGTGGCGTGCGCAAGCGCGGCCGATCTGGCGCATCGCGTCGACGCGGTCGTGACGATCGTGGCCGATGCGCCAGACGTCGAGCAGGTCGCCCTTGGGCCGGCGGGCATTGCCGAGGGCGCGCGACCGGGGCTGGTCATGATCGACATGAGCACGATAGCACCTGCCGCTGCGAAGGATCTGGCGGCCCGGCTGGCGCAGAAAGGGGTCACGATGCTCGACGCTCCCGTATCCGGCGGAGAGGCAGGTGCGATCGCCGGGAGCTTGACGATCATGGTCGGTGGCGACGCGTCGGCGTTTGACCGGGTGCGGCCGCTCTTCGAGGCGATGGGGCGCTCGATCACCCATATCGGGGATTCCGGAGCGGGGCAGGTGGCCAAGGCCTGCAATCAGGTGTTGACCGGCGTTGGCGTGGCATCGGTGGCCGAGGCCATGAACTTTGCCCGGCACTCCGGCGTGGACCCCTCCGCCGTAAGAGACGTCCTGACGGGAGGGCTGGCCAACAGCCGGATCCTTGAGAATCACGGCGCGCGGATGCTGGCGCGCAATTTCGCGCCGGGATTCAAGTCCTGGATGCACCTGAAGGACATGCGCATCGTGCTCGATGAGGCGCACCAGCTCAACATCGCGCTGCCCAGTGCGGCCGCCGCCGCCCAGCTCTTTGCGGCGATGGGCGGTGCCGGCATGGCCGAGGAAGATTCTGTCGCGGTACTCAAGCTGTTTGAGCGCATGGGTGGCAACCCGGAGGAAATCAAGTGATCGTCGGATTTATCGGACTGGGCGCCATGGGGCGCCCGATGGCGGAGAACGTGGTCGCCGCCGGCCATGTGCTGCGGGTATGGTCGCGTCGTCCCGAGTCGAGCGCTCCCCTGGTGGCGGCAGGTGCCACGGCCTGCGCCACGCCGCGCGAGATGGCCGAGGCATGCGATGTGGTGGTTACGGTCGTGACCAACGGCGACGATGTCCGTCGCGTCGCCCTGGGTGACGACGGCATCCTGGCCGGGCTCCGCGACGGTGGTGTGCACATTGATATGAGCACCATTGCGCCGGGGGTCGCGCGCGAGCTCTCGGCTCACTATGCGCAGCGCGGTGCGGAGTTCCTCGACGCGCCGGTGTCCGGGGGATCCGTGGGCGCCCAGGCGGGCACGCTCGCCATCATGGTCGGTGGAGACGAGCTTGCCCTCGAACGGGTGAGGCCGGTACTGGAAGCGATGGGCAAGACCATCCGCCGTGTCGGGCCCAGCGGGGCCGGTCAGGTGGCCAAGGCGTGCAACCAGATGATCTTCGTGACGGCGCTGCAGGCCTGCGCGGAGGCGATGCACCTGGCCAGGGCGTCGGGCGTGGACCCGGCGCGGGTGCGAGCGGCCCTGCTCGGTGGCTCGGCGTGGTCCAAGGCGCTCGAGGTCTGGGGCGACAAGATGGTGACGCGAGATTTTTCGCCAGGCGTGGAGTCCCGTCTGCATCACAAGGACTTCAGCATCCTGATGAACGAGGCGATGAAGACCGGTGTGCCACTGCCGGTGGCGGCCCAGGTCTGGCAGCAGCTCAATGCGATGATGCAAAGCGGCTTTGGCCGCGAGGACACGTCGAGCCTGCTGCGCGTCCTGGAGCAGGCCGGACGCGCCGCGTGATGCGCGTCGGGCTGGCCACGGTCGCACTGGGGCTGGCGGGCTGCGCTAGCTTGCCCATGGACCTGACGCCGCCGAACGTGTCCCTGGCGGACGTGCGGTATCTCGGTGGCACGGTCTTCGAACACCGTTTCGAGTTCGACCTGCGTATTGCCAATCCGAACGCGAGCCCCCTTGAGGTCGAAGGCACCAGTTTCACGATCGATCTCAACGGGCGGCAGTTTGCGCGGGGGATTTCGGACAAGGCCTTTACCGTGCCGGCCCACGCCGAGCGGCTGGTCGGGTTGCCCGCGGTGGCGACACTGAACCGGCTGATTGGGCAGATTGCCAACCCGGGCGCGGCGCAGGGTGTGAGCTACCGGCTCGAGGGGCACCTGGTGGTCGGGGGCTATGGCACGCTGCCGTTCTCCCGCACGGGGCAGGTGGGCGCAGCCGAAGCTCCCGCTGCCGGCGAGCGCTTCTGACGCGCTCCCCGGCAGGTGCTCAGTGCCCGTCCGGCGCCTGCCCGTAGCTGGCGAAGCGTGCCAGGACGTCCGCCATGTCCGTGTCGCCCAGCATCACCGGTTCGCCCAGCTGTCGGGCCAGCACGTAGTGCTGGCAGAGGCTCTCGAATTCCACCGCCAGCGCCAGCGCATGCTCGAGATCCCGCCCGATGACGATCATTCCGTGATTGGCCATCAGACAGGCGCTGCGGTCGGCGAGGGCGGCCAGCACGGCGTCTGAGAGCGCTTGTGTGCCGAAAGTCTGGTACATCGCGCAGCGGATGTCCGTGCCGCCGAAGCGGGCGATCATGTAGTGAAAAGGCGGGATTCCCCGCCGGTGACAGGCGATCGCCGTTGCGTGGGGAGAATGGGCGTGGATGATGGCACCGGCGTCGGGACGCGCTCGATAGATGTCCCGGTGAATGCGCCATTCGCTCGACGGTTTGAGTGGCCCATCCGACCGGTCGTCAGGGCCGACGCGGACCATGTCGCCGGGTTCGCAGCGTTCCCATGGCAGGCCACTGGGCGTGATCAGCATGGCGTCGCCGCGAAGCCGGACACTGGCATTTCCGGCGGTGCCACGGTTCAGCCCATGGGCCGTCATGGCGCGGGCGGTCGTGAGCAGAAGGTTCGCGGTGGCTTCGTTCATGGCTGGGCCTCCGGGAACAGGTCGGCGAGCTGTCCGGGTGGGACAAGCCCGCGTTCGGTGGCGATGCCGGTGATCAGGCGAGCCGGCGTGACGTCGAAGGCCGGGTTGGTGGCGTCGAGCGCCTGTGGCGCGATGGTGACGCTGGCCGGGTGCCCATCGACCAGCCCATGGACGACGCGAAGCTCCTCCCCGCCCCGGTCTTCGATCGGAATGTCGCGACCGTCCGGGCAAGCAAAGTCGATCGTTGAGCCGGGCGCTGCAATATAGAAGGGGACCCCATTGTCCTTCGCCGCCAGGGCCTTCAAGTAGGTCCCGATCTTGTTGGCCGAGTCGCCATTGGCGGCGACCCGGTCGGCCCCGGTGACCACCAGGTCCACCTCGCCGCGGGCCAGCAGCAGCCCGGCCGCATTGTCCGCGATCAGTCGGTGCGGGATGCCGGCCTCCCGCAGTTCCCAGGCTGTCAGCAGCCCCTGGTTGCGCGGTCGCGTTTCGCTGACCCAGACCTCGATGGGCAGGCCAGCTTCCCTGGCGGCATAGACCGGAGACAGCGCGGTGCCATGTCCCAGCGTGGCGAGCCAGCCGGCGTTGCAGTGGGTCATGAGCCGTACCGGGCCGCCGCTGCGCGCAGCCTGGGCGGCTTCGAGTACGGGCATCAGGTGCTGTCCGATCGCCGCGTTGGTCGCGATGTCCTCGGCGCAGATTGCTTCGAACTCGTCCCATGCGGCGGCGACGCGCTGCGGTGCCGGCAGCAGTTCGAGGCGCTGCTGCATGCGCGCCAGCGCCCAGTGCAGGTTCACCGCCGTCGGCCGCGTCGCCGCCAGTGTCGCGATGGCACTCGCCAGGGCCGGGTCCGAGTCATCCGCGAGCAGGGCCAGCGCCAGGCCGCCCGCGGCCGTGGCGCCGATCAGCGGGGCGCCCCGGACCTGCATGCTCCGGATGGCGTGAGCCGCGTCGGCCAGTGTTTCTAGGCGACACGTGCGGACCACATGGGGCAGGCCCGTCTGGTCGAGGACAGCCAGGCCGTCGCCATCGCGATAGAGAGTCCTTGCGTGCATCATTTCTCCCGTTGAAGGCGTCATTGTAGCGTCGCGGTCGCGTGGTCAGCGTCAGGCCCATCTGACAGAATGCCGCAGTTACCTGCACTGGAGCGTGGTCATGCCGACCTTTCCTGCCGCCATCGAGTCGCGCTTGCCCGGCGTCGGCACGACGATCTTCACCGTCATGTCGGCGATGGCCCAGCAATGCGGGGCGATCAACCTGTCCCAGGGTTATCCCGACTTCAATGCCGAGGATCTGCTGTTCGAACGGGTGGCCCACTGGATGCGGGCGGGTGCCAACCAGTACGCGCCGATGGCCGGCGTACTGCCCTTGCGCGAAGCCATCGCGGCAAAGCTGTCGGGGCTCTACGGCGCGGACTACGATGTGCAAACCGAGATCACGGTCACGGCGGGGGCCACGCAAGGGCTGTTCACCGCGATCGCGGCGCTGGTCAGGCCGGGTGACGAGGTCATCGTCTTCGAGCCGGTATACGACGCGTACGTGCCGGCCGTCGAGTTGCAGGGGGGCACGGTCCGACGCGTGATGCTGCGCGCGCCTGACTATCGCCCGCCCTGGGCCGAGGTGGCCGCGCTGGTCGGGCCGCGCACCCGTTTGATCATCATCAATTCGCCTCACAACCCGACAGCGACCATCTGGTCGGCCGAGGACATGGCCGAACTCGCGCGCCTGACGCGTGGCACGGCCATCGTCGTGCTGTCCGACGAGGTCTACGAGCACATCGTGTTCGACGGTGAATCCCACCAGAGCGTGGCCCGCCTGCCGGAACTGGCGGCCCGCAGCGTGATCGTGTCGAGTTTTGGCAAGACCTACCACGTGACGGGCTGGAAGGTCGGCTACGTGGCGGCGCCGGCAGCGCTGATGGCCGAGTTCCGCAAGGTCCACCAGTTCAACGTGTTCACGGTCAACACGCCGGTCCAGCTGGCGCTCGCGGATTACATGGCCGACGCGGGCCGCTACCTCGACCTGGGCGCGTTCTACCAGGCCAAGCGCGACCGGTTCCGTGACGCGCTGTCGGCGTCCCGCTTCGACCTGCTGGAGAGCCGTGGCACCTATTTTCAGCTCGCGCGCTTCGATGCCCTTTCCGATGCATCCGACCGGGATTTCGTCGAGTGGCTGACGCGGGACGTGGGGGTGGCGGCGATCCCCGTATCCGCATTCTTTGCCGACGGGCGGGACGAGCGTGTGATCCGTTTCTGTTTCGCCAAATCAGAGGCCACGCTCGATGCCGCCTGCGAGCGCCTGTGCCGCCTGTGAGGCGGCGAGCATCTGCTAGACTTCCTTTTCCCGGCCAGGCTGATTTCACCGTGCGTACGATCCTGCTCCTCCTGCTCCTGATCCTGGTCGTGTACGTGGCACGCAGGGCGTTGTCGCAGATCGGGTCCCCGGTACGGAAGCCCCCGCCGGCCAAGGCGCCGGGCAGCGAACGGATGGTCGCCTGCGACCAGTGCGGGCTCCTGATTCCCGAGAGCGAGGCCATCCGCGGCGGCGAGGCGGCGTACTGTTGTCCGGAGCATGCGCGGCAGCATAGCGGTCGCGGTTCGTGACGTCGGCCGACTCGTTCGAATTCGAGCAGACGCGCTGGCGCTCGCTGCGCTACTTCAACCTGTTTCGCCTGGTCGTGGCCGGCGGCTTCCTGGTGGCTGGGCGGGCGCTCGAACTGGGCGAATTTGCGCCGGCCGTCTTCCGGATGGCGGCGGCCGCCTACCTGTCGGTGACCCTGCTGCTGGGATTCCCGGATGCGGCCAGGCGGCTGGGCCTCGATCGCCTGGTCCTGATCCAGGCCCTCGTCGATATCCTGATCCTGACCCTGTTCCTGTGGTCGAGTGGCGGCTATCGCAGTGGCATCCCGATCCTGATGCTGGTGGCGCTAGCCGCGGCCGGCTTGATCGCCGCCGGACGGCTGGTGCTGTTCTTCGCATCGCTGATGACCGTGGCGGTGCTGGGCGAGAACGCCTGGCGCTATCTCTACAGCGCGGGGGCCGGCGATTTCTTTGCCGTTGGCCTGCTCTGCGTCGGTTTCTTTACCGTTGCCCTGGTATCAAGGATGCTGGCCCTGCGGGCGCGGGACAACGAAGAACTTGCCCGACAGCGGGGCGAGGCCCTGCGCAGCGAGCAGGCGCTCAACGCGCATATCATTCATGACCTGCCCGACGGCGTTCTGGTCATCGGCTCGGATGGCATGCCGCGCCAGCTCAACCCGAAGGCGGTGGAGCTGCTGGGCGGCGACATGGGCGCCAGCGACCTCCTCGACGAGCGGCTGGCGGAGCTCACCGCGCTCGAGGCGGGTGCCGACCAGATTATTCTCGAGGTCGGGGCGCGGACCTTGCTGTGCCGCGCCATCGGCGGTGTCGGACAACGCGGCGAGCGGCTGATCTATCTGCAGGATTTTGCCCAGATCCAGGCCCAGGCCCAGCAATTGAAGCTGGCGGCGCTGGGGCGTCTGACGGCGAGCATCGCCCACGAGATCCGGAATCCGCTGTCGGCGGTCACACATGCCGCCGATCTGCTGGCGGAAGAGAAGCGCGCCGACATGCGGAGCCGCCTGATCCGCATCATCAACGACAACTCCCATCGCATCGAGCGCCTGGTGCGGGATGTCCTCGCGCTGGGCCGACGGGAGCAGGTACTGGTCGAAGCGCTGCCACTGAAGGCCTACCTCGAGAGCTTCATCGAGGAGTTCTCGGTGCACGATCCGGCAGAGGCCGGCTTGTTCTCGGTGGAGTTCGAAGCGGCGGAGACGATCGCGTTCGATCGTGCCCACTTCAACCAGATCCTGTGGAATCTGCTGGGTAACGCGCGGCGCTATTGCACCGGCAGCCGCGGCAGCATCCGGCTGTTCGCCGATGACGGACCCGGCGGGCGCATCGCGATGCATATCACCGATGACGGTGAAGGAATTTCCGCCGACGTGCGCCGTCAGCTGTTCGAGCCCTTCTTCACCACGCATTCGAAGGGCACCGGATTGGGGCTTTATATTGCGCGCGAACTTGCCGATGCTAATCAGGCCAGCCTGGAAGTCATGGACAATGCGCCGGGCGGACACTTCTGCCTAATTGCCAAGCGCCAGCCATGAATAACAGTGACCGACGAAACCGTGCGACGACCCCGGAGATCCTCGTCGTGGACGATGAGGACGACATCCGGGAACTGATTGAGTTGTCCCTGCTGCGGCTGGGCCTCGCGTGCGACACCGCCGGGACGGTGGGTGAAGCACGGGCCCTGCTCGGCGCAAAGGACTATCGCCTCTGCCTGACCGACATGCGTTTGCCGGATGGCAACGGCCTGGAACTGGTCGAGCACATCCAGGCCAGCCATCCGGGCCTGCCCGTCGCTGTGATCACGGCTTACGGGAGCATGGATGCCGCCATTCGGGCGCTCAAGGGCGGGGCGTTCGATTTCGTCTCGAAGCCCATCGAACTGAAGGCCCTGCGCGAACTGGTCAGCCACGCGCTGCGGCTGGGCGAGTCCGATTCACCCGCGGCAGTGGGCAGCAAATCGCTGATCGGCCGCTCGCCGGCCGTCGAACAGCTGCGGGGCCAGATTGCCAAGCTGGCGCGCAACCAGGCGCCGGTCTTCATTCATGGCGAGTCCGGGACCGGGAAGGAAGTGATCGCGCGGCTGATCCACGAACAGGGGCCACGGGCATCCGCGCCCTTTGTGCCCGTGAACTGCGGCGCGATCTCGCCGGAGCTGATGGAGAGCGAGTTCTTCGGTCATCGCAAGGGCAGCTTCACCGGCGCCAGCACGGACAAGGAAGGCCTCTTCCAGGCGGCGCGTGGGGGCACGCTGTTTCTCGACGAGGTCGGCGAGCTGCCCCTCGGCATGCAGGTCAAGCTGCTGCGTGCGATCCAGGAGCGGGCGGTGCGTCCCGTCGGCGCTCACGCCGAGGAACCCGTCGACGTGCGCATCCTGTCCGCCTCGCACCGTGATCTTGCGCGACTCGTCGAGCAGGGCAAGTTCCGGCAGGATCTGTTCTACCGCATCAACGTCATCACCCTCCGCTCCACGCCGCTGCGGGAGCGCCCCGAGGACATCCCCGAACTGGCCGCGCACATTCTGGCCAAGCTCGCTCGTCGCGAGGGCGGTACGGTGCGGAGGCTGAGCGGCGAGGCGCTCGACTACCTGGTCAGGCACCCGCTGCCTGGCAATGTGCGGGAACTCGAGAACCTGCTTGAGCGCGCCTGCGCATTGGCGGATGCCGATCTGGTGGACCGCGAGGATCTGGACGGGGGGGGCACATGGTCGTCCGCGTCTGGCGGAATGCGAGGGCCGCTCACGTATCCCACGGCCCTGGAGGTCGTTCCGGCATTCGACCCGCGTGCTTCCGAAGTCGCCCCCGGTGCGTCGGGCGAGGGCGACGACGATGAGCGCGCGAGCATCATGAGCATGCTGGAGGAGACCCATTGGAACCGGTCCGAGGCCGCACGCCGCCTCGGCATGACACTGCGTCAGTTGCGCTACCGGCTCCAGAAGTGGGGTATCGAGTAGGCTGGCGCGTCCCTGAATTTCGTCGGTACCCTGTTTGAGCCGCGGGGGTACTTCGGCCTGGCGCTGGCCGTGGCTGGCTTCCGATGGAAAACGCCGCTTGGCGAGGGCCAAGCGGCGTTCTGAGGTGTGCTTCGCTTGAGGCTGATCAGGTCAGCCTCGTGCCGGCATTAGATTCGGCACTCTGCAGGCGCATACTTGTTGTTGGTGGCCTGGTCGACCGTGCAAAGCCACGTGATGTTTCCGTCGGCGGTCAGCGTCGGCGTGTAGGTCAGAATCACACCTTTGGCTGCGGCCGTACCGGTCACGGCGAGCACGCCGGTGGCATCGGTGCAGGTGCTGGAAGCAGCATTCTTGGTGGCGGCGGAGACCACGGACACGCCCAGGCAGGAGCCCGCGCCAATGGCACCATTGTTGGCAATGTTCTCGCCGACGGTGGCTTTCATGCCGGACGCCAGAATTGCAAGTTCGGATACTCGGGCGCGGACCGTGTAGTCCTGGTAGGCCGGCAGGGCGACGGCGGCCAGGATGCCGATGATGGCAACCACGATCATCAGTTCGATCAGGGTGAAACCTTGTTGGACGCGTTTCATGGTGACTCTCCTTTATCAATGGTCGCGGTGCTGTCCGCTACGGGCTATCCATATCAAGTGCCGTGCCAGTTTTGCAAGCCATTGAGTTGAAAGGGAAAGGGGTTTTCCCGTGTCGATGGCTGGGTTGACAATGTCAACTCGTGACATGCCGGTGGGGCAGGGATCGGCAGTTGTTGACACTCGCTTGTCAGTCAATGTCACATTGCGTGAGCGTCTGATACTGCGGAGGAGCGACCTTGACGGAAGGCAAGCGGGAGTGCGCGCGGTACCGGATCGAGCCTGATGGCTGGGCGCGGGGGGTTCAGGTGTGCCGGTCGCCCAATTGCGACCTGCGGCCAGACGGGGAGGCGCCTTCGCTGATCGTGGTGCACGCGATCAGCCTGCCGCCCGAGTGCTTCGGGGGGCGACATGTGGAGGCGCTCTTCCAGAACCGTCTCGATGCCGCTGGTCATCCCTACTTCGCGTCGATCTGCGCGCTGCGGCTGTCGTCCCACTTCCTGATCCGGCGCGACGGAGAGGTCGTGCAGTTCGTGCCGACCGGCCTGCGCGCCGGGCGTGCCGGTGTGTCGTGCTGGCGCGGCCGGCCGCGGTGCAATGATTTCTCGCTCGGCATCGAGCTGGAAGGCAGCGACGCCCAGCCATTCGAAGCGGCCCAATACGCGGCGCTCGCGTGTCTGACTGATGCCTTGTGCCAGCGGCATCCGACGCTCGAGGCGATCGCGGGCCACGACGAGATCGCGCCAGGGCGCAAGACGGATCCGGGACCGCACTTTCAGTGGGACCGGCTGCTCGCCGAAATTTCGACACCCTTGTCGCGCAGCTAGTGCGCTGCCGCGTGCGCTAGTGTTGGCGCGGCTCTTGGCTATCTGCATTGATTTGTTGTGATTTTCTTCATTGACGAGCGTTCGCTCAGTCATTAATATGCGCTCGACTGCTGCAGTGCAGCATACGTCCTGGTGGCCCAGCGCTTGTCGCGACCACCGGATTCGCACGTGCTTCAGGCTCTGAAGGCACGTACTCGACTACTGGCGACCCTGGCTTCACGGATGGATCCGACGATCCGCCGGCGCCCTGGAGCCTTGCGTGAAGGACGCGAGGCTGGGCAGGAAGAGGGGCCACAGCAAGGAGGCAGCATGAGCACCGCAACATCATTCGCGCGCCGTGGCAGCGCGCTCATTCAGTTCGCCGGCCACCTGGCCCATGGCAGTCTGCTGACGGCGGGTTTGTTCACCCTCGTCATCCTGGCCGCCGACCTGGTTGAAGGGCGCGCCCCGGCAAGCGGCGTTGGCCTCACATCGGCCCATGCCGCCGATGTGGCGCTGGTGGCCGCCGCGGAATCGGACGACTCGGTCGTGCAAGCCCGCGTGGCCGATATCGATGCGCCTGCGTTGACCGCATCGGCCAAGCCTGCGCTGTCTTCCGAGATGGCCCGCGTAAAGTCCTACGTCGCCCGCCGCTACCGGGTCTCTGCCGTGGCCTTGGAGCCGCTGCTGGCCGAGGCCGAAACGGTCGGCGCAGAGCATGGTTTCGACCCACTGCTGCTGGTGGCGATGATGGCCATCGAGTCCAGTTTCAACCCTTTCGCTGAGAGTCATGTCGGCGCCCAGGGGCTGATGCAGGTGATCCCGCGATTCCATCAGGACAAGATCGGCGACGGTGCCGGTGAGGATGCGCTGTTCGATCCGAGGCTGAATATCCGTGTCGGCGCCCTGGTGCTGAAGGAAGGTCTCAAGCGGTACGGCAGCCTTCAGTCGGCGCTGCAGTACTACGGAGGGGCGCTGAAAGACCCCGAGGCGGGCTACGCCAACAAGGTCCTGTCCATGAAAGCCCGGCTCAAGAGCGCGGCGGCAAACCGCCGGACTGCCTGATCCCCGTCGCCCGGATCGGCAGGCCTGTTGAAAGGTTCAGTTAGCCACCGGCGACCGAAGGATTGCGCCCATCCGGTCGAGCGCCTGTTCGATCCGTTCGCATCGCGTCGTGTAGGCAATGCGCAGATGGCGCGCCGGGTCATGGCTGCCAAAGTCCATGCCCGGCGTCGTCGCGACGCCGGCCTCCTCGATGAACCGCCTGGCCAGCGCATCGCTGTCGGGGTGGAGCGGGCTGACGTCGGCATAGACGTAGAATGCGCCCTGGGGCATCGACGCCAATCTGAATCCGAGGGCCGCCAGGCCCGGCAGGAGCACATCGCGGCGCCGCGCAAACTCCTGCCGTCGGGCCTCCAGGCGCTCGATCGTCGCTGGCGCGAAGGCCGCGAGGGCGGCGTGCTGGGCGACCGTGGACGCGCAGATGAAGAAGTGCTGGGCGAGCTTCTCGATCTCGCGCTGGAAGCCGTCTGGGACGACGAGCCAACCCAGGCGCCAGCCGGTCATTCCGAAGTACTTCGAAAAGCTGTTGACGACAAAGAGGTCGTCGTGTCGTGCGAGCGCCGTCGACGCCTCGACCCCATAGCTCAGGCCCTGGTAGATCTCGTCAACAATGAGCGTGCCGTGGCGGGCAGTCACGATGCCGTGCAGGTCATCGATCTCGTCC
Source organism: Rhodocyclaceae bacterium (assembly GCA_050303815.1). Taxonomy (GTDB): domain Bacteria; phylum Pseudomonadota; class Gammaproteobacteria; order Burkholderiales; family Rhodocyclaceae; genus Cognatazoarcus. Next base: position 52,512 of record JBNLCM010000004.1, on the reverse strand, counting down.
TGGCTGAGCAGGGTTCCGGTCGGGTTGGACGGGCTGGCCACGATGAGGCCGCGGGTCCTGTCGCACCAGGCCGCCGCCACTTGTGCCGCGGTGGGCTGGAACGCAGTCGCGCCTGTGACGGGCAGTTCCCGGGCCACGCCTTCGAAGGCGCGGACAAAATGACGATTGGACGGATAGCCCGGGTCGGGTAGCAGCCAGGTATCGCCGGGATCCGTGGTGGCGGCGATGGCCAGAGTCAGGGCGCCCGAGGCGCCGGGTGTCACGACGATCCGCTCGGGCGTGACATCGGCGCCGAACCGATCCTGGTAATAGCGGCTGATCGCTTCCCGCAGGGCAGGCAGGCCCAGCGCGCCCGTGTAATGCACGTCGCCCGTGGCCAGGAAGCGCTGGGCGGCCTCGATCATCGGCGGAGGCGTTGGAAAATCGGGCTCCCCCACCTCCATGTGGATGATGTCACGCCCCGCAGCCTCGAGTTCGCGCGCGCGGCGCAGCAACTCCATGACGTGAAAAGGCTGGATCTCCTTGAGGCGTCGGGCTCTGTGCATGTCGTGACTGGGGCAGGATGTCTGGGGCGATGGTGCGCCCGGGGGGCGGAAACGACAAGGCCGGGCAAGCCCGGCCTTGTCTTGCGAAGCGATGGCGCGTCAGTCGATCAGTGCCAGCTCGAACAGCTCGCGCTTCAGCAGCATCTGGCGAGGCAGGCGATCCTGCAGCTTGTCGAACCACTCCTTGTGGCCGGCCAGCTCGCTCTTCCAGGCGTCGGCGTCGACCTGGGTCAGGGCCTCGAATTCCTCGCGGCTCACTTCGGCACCGTTCCAGTCGATATCCTCGAACTTCGGCATCCAGCCCAGCGCGGTTTCCTTGGCGCCGACGCGACCCTTGACGCGATCGACGATCCATTTCAGGACGCGCATGTTCTCGCCGAAGCCCGGCCACATGAACTCGCCCTTCTCGTTCATGCGGAACCAGTTGACGCAGAAGATCTTCGGCGTCTGCTCGACCACGTGGCCCATCTTCAGCCAGTGGTTGAAGTAGTCGCCCATGTGGTAGCCGCAGAACGGCAGCATCGCGAACGGGTCGCGGCGCACGACACCTTGGGCGCCGAAGGCCGCCGCGGTGGTCTCGGAGCCGAGCGTGGCGGCCATGTACACGCCGTAGTTCCAGTTGAAGGCCTGATAAACCAGCGGCACGGTGGTCGCACGGCGGCCGCCGAAAATGAAGGCCGAGATCGGCACGCCGGCCGGGTTCTCCCAGTCCGGATCGATCGACGGGCACTGGCTGGCCGGCGCCGTGAAACGCGCATTCGGGTGGGCCGCCTTGCGACCGGTCTCCTTGGCGATCGCGGGTGTCCAGTCCTTGCCCTGCCAGTCGACCAGATGGGACGGCGCCTCCTTGGTCATGCCCTCCCACCAGACGTCGCCGTCATCGGTCAGCGCGACGTTCGTGAAGATGATGTTTTCCTTCAGCGTCGCCATGGCGTTGAAGTTGGTTTTCTCCGAGGTGCCCGGCGCGACGCCGAAGTAGCCGGCCTCGGGGTTGATCGCGTAGAAGCGGCCATCCGGGCCCGGCTTGATCCAGGCGATATCGTCGCCGACGGTGCTGATCTTCCAGCCGTCAAAGGACTTGGGCGGGATCAGCATGGCAAAGTTGGTCTTGCCGCAGGCAGACGGGAAGGCCGCGGCCACGTAGGTCTTCTCGCCTTCAGGGCTCTCGACGCCGAGGATCAGCATGTGTTCGGCGAGCCAGCCTTCGTCGCGGGCCATGGTCGAGGCGATGCGCAGAGCGAAGCACTTCTTGCCGAGCAGGGCGTTACCGCCGTAGCCCGACCCGTAGGACCAGATCTCGCGCGTCTCGGGGTAGTGGACGATGTACTTGGTGTCCGGGTTGCACGGCCAGCGGCTGTCCTTCTCGCCGTGGGCCAGCGGGGCGCCAACGGTATGGACGCAGGGCACGAACTCGCCATCCGTGCCGAGGACGTCGAACACGCCCTTGCCCATGCGGGTCATCGTGCGCATGTTGGTCACGACGTAGGGGCTGTCGGAGATCTCGACGCCGATGTGGGCGATCGGTGAGCCCAACGGGCCCATCGAGAACGGGATGACATACATGGTGCGGCCATGCATGCAGCCCTTGTAGAGCTCGGCCAGGGTCTTGCGCATCTTGGCCGGGTCTTCCCAGTTGTTGGTCGGGCCGGCGTCCTCGGGCTTCTCCGAGCAGATGAACGTGCGGTCCTCGACGCGCGCCACGTCGGACGGATCCGACCAGGCGAGGTAGGAGTTCTTGCGCTTTTCCGGGTTCAGCTTGATCAGCATGCCGGCCTCGACCATCTCGGCGCACAGTCGGTCGTACTCTTCCTGCGATCCGTCGCACCAGACGACCCGGTCGGGTTCGGTCAGGGAGGCGATCTCGGCGACCCATTTCTTGAGTCCTTCGTGGCGGACGTACTCCGGTGCGGCTGCGATGGCGGCCTCGGCAATGCGTTGATTCATGATTGGAATATCTCCAGGATAAGCAAGCTGGCTGGTCGCGGTGGCTTCGCGCGGCAATCCCTCCCGGCACGAAACCGCCGTGCTCCGACTTGGCCGTAGCCTGCCGAAGCGGTCGAAGTCTGCGGAAACTACGAAGAGACTTCCGAAACTTCGAAAGCCTAAGATTATGCCATGCCCGGCCCGCACCTGAAAACGTGCATCTGCAACAGGTGATGAGCGAAAGTCATTGTGAGTCAGGTATTTCCGCGGAAACGCCCGCCGCCGGGGCATTTCCGTTCGAACCCTACAATCGGGGCATACCCTGATGCGCGGCCAAGGGGTGTGCTCCTGCCTGGAGACGTCATGGACGAGCGCATTCGCGAAGCAGCCCTGGAGTATCACCGCCACCCCCGCCCCGGCAAGATTGCCATCACACCGACAAAGGCCCTGACCAACCAGCAGGACCTGTCGCTCGCCTATTCGCCGGGAGTCGCCGCTGCCTGTGACGCGATCGTCGAGGACCCGGCCCAGGCGGCGGAGCTGACGGCGCGGTCCAACCTGATCGGCGTCGTCACCAATGGAACGGCGGTGCTGGGGCTCGGCAACATCGGCGCGCTGGCCTCCAAGCCCGTGATGGAAGGCAAGGGCGTGCTGTTCAAGAAGTTCGCGGGCATCGATGTCTTCGACCTCGAGATCGACCAGCCCGACCCTGACAAACTGATCGAGACGATCGCGTCCCTCGAGCCGACCTTCGGTGGAATCAACCTGGAGGACATCAAGGCGCCTGAATGCTTCTACATCGAGAAGCAACTGCGGGAGCGCATGAAGATCCCGGTCTTTCATGACGACCAGCACGGCACGGCCATCGTCGTCGGGGCTGCGGTGCTCAATGGCCTGCACCTCGTCGGCAAGGACCTGAAGCGCGTCAAGGTCGTGACCTCCGGCGCGGGCGCCGCGGCGCTGGCTTGCCTCGACCTCCTGGTGATGCTGGGCATCCCGGTCGAGAACATCTGGGTGTCGGATATCGAGGGGGTCGTGTTCGAGGGGCGCACGACCCTGATGGATCCGATCAAGGCGCGCTACGCGAAAGCGACCGACGCACGCACGCTGGGCGAGATCATCGATGGGGCGGATGTGTTCCTGGGCCTGTCGGCCGGTGGCGTCCTCAAGCAGGACATGGTGGCGCGCATGGCGGAGCGGCCGCTGATCCTGGCCCTTGCCAATCCGCGGCCCGAGATTCTGCCGGAGGAAGTCCAGGCCGTGCGCAGCGACGCCATCATTGCCACGGGACGCTCGGACTATCCGAACCAGGTCAACAATGTCCTGTGTTTTCCGTTCATCTTCCGGGGCGCGCTCGATGCTGGCGCCACCACCATTACCGACGAAATGAAGCTGGCGGCGGTCAAGGCGATTGCCGAACTCGCACGCGCGGAGCAGAGCGACATCGTCGCGATGGCCTACGGCGAGAAGGTATCCGGCTTCGGGCCCGAATACATCATCCCGCGGCCCTTTGATCCCCGGCTGATCGTGAAGATCGCGCCAGCCGTGGCCCAGGCCGGCATGGACTCCGGCGTGGCCACGCGGCCGATCCCCGACATGGACGCCTATCGGAGCCAGCTCAACAACTTCGTCTGGCATTCCGGCCTGATCATGAAGCCCGTCTTCGCCGCGGCGAAGCGGTCGCCGAAGCGCATCATCTTTGCCGAGGGAGAGGCCGAGCGCGTCCTCCGGGCCGTACAGACCGTGCTCGACGAGGGCATTGCCCGGCCGGTCCTGATCGGCCGGCCCGAGGTGGTTGCCAACAACATCGAGCGCTTCGGCCTGAGGATGAAGCCGGTCATCGACTTCGACCTGGTCAACCCGGATTCGGACCCCCGCTTCAAGGAGCTGTGGAGCCACTACCACCGCCTGATGGAGCGAAAAGGCGTGTCGGTCGAATACGCCAAGCGCGAGGTGCGCCGTCGCTCGACACTGATTGGTGCGCTGCTCCTGCATTTCGGCTACGGGGATGGCCTGATCTGCGGTACCTATGGCATGCACCGCCTGCATCTGCGGTTCATCGAGACGGTGCTCGGTCGCCAGCGTTCCGTACACAACTTCTACACAATGAACATCCTGAGCTTGCCGGGCCGCACGCTCTTCCTGTGCGACACCTATGTCAATTACGACCCGACGCCCGAGCAGATTGTCGAGATGACGGTGCTGGCCGCAGCCGAGATGCGCCGCTTCGGTGTCACGCCGAAGATCGCGCTGCTGTCGCACTCCTCGTTCGGCTCAGAAGATTCGCCCACCGCGGAGAAGATGCGTCGCGCCCTGGTCATGCTGCACACAGACCATCCGGAGCTGGACGTCGAAGGCGAGATGCACGGCGATGCGGCGCTGGACGCGGGCCTGCGCAAGCAGATCTTCCCGAACGCGCGGATGCGCGAGGATGCCAACCTGCTGATCTTCCCCACGCTGGACGCGGCCAACATCGCATTCAACCTGCTCAAGACCGCCTCGGGCGAGGGCATGACCATCGGGCCGGTCCTTCTCGGCGCGTCCAAGCCGGTGCACATCCTGACGGCGAGTACGACCGTCAGACGCATCGTCAACATGACCGCGCTGACCGTCGTGGAGGCCGGCCACGGGAGCGCGGGCGCCTGAGGTCGGCGATAGACGAGCGTGTGGGCCGTCATGCCGGTAAGCTAGCGGCCGTTCGGTAGGGAAGCCGGAGGGAAGCGTGTCGGAAGGCAAGGCGGCGCTGGTATTGACCGGGGGCGGCGCGCGCGCCGCCTACCAGGTCGGGGTGCTCAATGCGATCCGCGACATTCGTGGACGTGGTGGAGAAAACCCCTTCCCGATTCTCTGCGGGACCTCGGCCGGGGCGGTCAATGCGGCCGCTCTGGCTGTCTTCTGCGACAACTTCGACGCCGCCGTCCGCAAGCTGTCATGGATCTGGCGCAACTTCACGGTCGGTCAGGTCTACCGAGCGGACGGGCTGTCGATCGTCGCTTCGGGTCTGCGCTGGGGCTCTGCCCTGATGCTGGGCTGGCTGGTTCGCCAGACGCCGGCGTCCCTCCTCGACAACGAACCGTTGCGTGAGTTGCTGATGAATGCGCTGGACTTCGAAGCCATCCAGCGCAACATCGACCGCGGCCATCTCCACGCCCTCAGCGTGACCGCGTCTGGCTATGCCACGGGTGAGAGCCTGAGCTTCTTTCAGGCGGTGGAGCCGATGGAGAGCTGGCGCCGCACGCAGCGGGTCGGTGTGCGCTCGCACATCGGTGTCGAGCACCTGCTGGCGTCGAGTGCGATTCCGTTCGTGTTTCCTGCCATCAAGATCAACCGGGAGTTCTTCGGCGATGGCTCGATGCGCCAGCTTGCGCCCGTCAGTCCGGCCATCCACCTGGGGGCGGACCGGATTCTCGTGATCGGCGCGGGCCGTGCGGGCCTTGAGCCGAGGCAGCGGACGGATCGCTATCCGTCACCTGCGCAGATTGCGGGCCATGCCTTGTCGAGCATTTTCCTCGACAGCCTCGAGGTCGACCTCGAGCGCCTGCAGCGGATCAACGACACCGTCGGGTCGATCGATCCGGGGCAGCGCGCCTCACTGGGCATTCGGCTGAAACCGATCGAGACGCTGGTCATCGCGCCGTCACGGAAGCTCGAATCGATTGCCGCGCGGTACCGCCATACCCTGCCGCCTGTCCTGCGGTCGGTTATGCACGGGGTCGGCGCCACGCGGCGAAACGGCTCGACCATCCTCTCCTACTTGTTGTTCGAGTCGGGTTATACCCGGGCCCTGATCGAGCTGGGCTATCGGGACGCGATGGAACGCCGGGCGGAACTCGCCGCTTTCCTGCGCTGCCCACCGGGCCCGGCAGCCGAGACGCCGGCGTTGCAGACGCAGGAGTTACATTAAATCCGGTTTCTAGGCACTTAATTTTTCGGCACAATACGCCGTATACGGTCTGTCCTCGCCAATCCGGCGGGGCCAGACCGTTTTCGTGAACCGCATGAGGCATTCGATGCATCCGACGCAGTGGGGTCGCGCCTTCATTCTGGCTGCCGGCATGGTGCTGGCGCTTCCGGATTCCGCCCAGGCGGGCGACGCCCCGCCGCCGCCCGCCCGGCATGTGACGCTGGCGGTGGACGACAGCCGTCCGGCGCTTCGCTCGGAAGCCTTTTTGCTGGCCGATCAGACCACCGGGCAGGTCCTGCTGGAGCGCAATGCGGACGAAGTGGTGCCGATCGCGTCGATCACCAAGTTGATGACGGCCATGGTCGTGCTGGACGCGGCGCAGGGCCTGTCGGACACCCTGCGCGTGTCGCGAGACGATATCGATACGCTCCGGGGCAGCCGCTCGCGCCTGCCGATCGGCGCACGCCTCAGCCGCGAGGACATGCTGCGGCTGGCCCTCATGTCGTCGGAGAATCGTGCGGCTGCGGCGCTCGCCCGGCACTATCCCGGCGGGACGGCAGGCTTCATCGAAGCCATGAACGTGAAGGCACGGCTGCTGGGGCTGGAGGATACGCATTTCGTTGAGCCGACCGGATTGTCGGCCCGCAACGTCTCCAGCGCGCGGGACCTGGTCCGCATGGTCGGCGCGGCGGCACGCTATCCGCTGATCCGCTCGTTTTCGACCGCGGAGTCCTATGAGGTCAGCATCAACGGCCGGACGCGCCGCTTCGGCAACACCAACGGGCTGGTCAAGAGCCCGGACTGGCGCATCGGCGTCTCGAAAACAGGCTACATCCGCGAGGCAGGCCGTTGTCTCGTCATGCAGGCATGGATCATGGACCGCCCCATGATCGTCGTGCTGCTGGACTCCTTTGGCAAATACACCCGCACCGCCGACGCGAAGCGCATCAAGCGCTGGATCGAATCCGGCGCCGTGCACCAGCAGGCGAGCATTCCGCGCGACAGTTCTAGCTGATGCGGCTCAACGCAGCGACTGCTGGACGTAGCCCAGCGAGCGGGAGATGCGGTCTGCGGTGTCTCGGATGACGGGCGCCAGGTCGGGGTTGAAGCGCTCGGAGGGCGTCGACAACGACAGCCCCGCCACCAGCGAACCGCTGTCGTCACGGATGCCCGCGGCGATGCATCGCACTCCGTTCTCCACTTCGTCTAGGTCGTAGGCCACGGCATGGCGGCGAACCTTGTCGATCTCCTTCTCGAGCGCCTCGAGCGTCACGATCGACGTTGACGTCAGCCGCGGCAGGCCGGTTCGTCGGGCATAGTCCCTTATCTTGACCGGGCCATCATCGGCGAGGAAGAGCTTGCCGGTGGCTGTCACGTGCAGCGGCGCGCGGGCGCCGACGATGTGTACGACGCGCACGGCGGAGCGGCCGCTGGAAGTACGCTCGACGTATACGATTTCATCGCCGTCGCGGATCCCCAGGTTCACGCTCTCGCCTGTCTGCTGGTGCAGTTGCAGCATCGCCTGCATGGCTGTGTCGCGCAGCGAGATGCGCGACTTCACGAGCGAGCCGAGTTCGAGCAGGCGGATGCCCAGGCGGTAGACGCCGTTGTCCGACCGTTCCACAAATCCGCTCGCGGACATTGCCGCCAGGATCCGGTGAGCCGTCGAGGGATGCAGGCCGGTCTCAAGGGCCAGCGTCTTGAGTGGCACCGGGTCGGGATGCTCGGACAGGACATCGAGCAGGCGCATCATCCGCTCGATGACCTGAATGGAATTCTTCTGTTCAGGTGCATTCATTGTGGGATTCCCTAGTTCCCCGATGGTACCTGCTTCGCTAAATTTCGCACAGTGAAACTCGGCTGCGTCAGGTGAATTTCGCTGCGGCCGATTCGGGGTGCGCGAGGCGAAGGAATGGCGTTTGGCGTTGTTCGATCGGCGGCTCGAAGCTATAGTGTGGCACCCGAGGGGGGGTCGTTCTTGTGCATTGCCATAAGAGTCCGGGCTTAGTACCAGAATAAAATCTCGAACCAATGAGCATCTTCCGGTCGCTTAGCGTCATCATCACGCTCTTCGCTTTCTGGGTCGTGCTGTCCGGCTATTTCACGCCGTTCCTGCTGACCATGGGCGTGGTTTCGGCTGTCGCCGTTGTGTGGTTCGCGCACAGGATGGACGTGATCGACCACGAAGGCCACCCGATGCACCTGAGCCCCAGCGCGCTGCTGTACTGGCCGTGGCTGCTGAAGGAGATCGTCAAGTCGGCCATCGATGTCAGCAAGATCATCCTCAACCCTTCGCTGCCGATCAGCCCGACGATGGTTCGCGTCAAGACCTCCCAGAAGAGCCAGGTCGGACAGGTGGTTTACGCCAACTCCATTACGCTGACACCCGGCACGATATCGGTGGATATCACGGGCGACGAGATCCTCGTGCACGCCTTGACGCGTGAGGGCGCCGCGGGCGTGGCCGATGGTGACATGGACCGGCGGGTGACCGAATTCGAGGGGCTGTCATGATCTATGCCGCGGCGGTCGTCGCCCTGCTTGTCACTCTGGCGCTGGCGCTGATCCGCGCATTTCGCGGGCCGACGGTCTTCGACCGGGCGCTGGCCGGCAATGCCGTCGGGACGGCGGCAATGATGTTGCTGGCGATCTTCCAGTTCATGGCAGGGCGCCCTGAGTTCGTCGATCTGGCCATCGTCTATGGCCTGCTCAACATCATCGGCACGATCGCGCTGCAGAAGTTCTTCCGCTACGGCGACCTCGGTGAGCCCGGTCGAACGGAGCAGGACCCGTGAGCCTGCTGGATATCCTCACCTGGCTCTTGCTCACGGCCGGTGGCGCGTTTTGCGTCATCGGTGCGATCGGCATGCTGCGGATGCCTGACTTCTTCACCCGGATGCACGCTGCCAGCGTGATCGACACGCTGGGTGCCGGCCTGATCATCCTCGGCCTGATCCTGCAGTCCGGCTTCTCGCTGGCCAGTGTCAAGCTGGTGATCCTCGGGCTGTTGATCTTCTTCACCTCGCCGACGGCTTCGCACTCGCTGGCAAACGCCGCGCTGGAGCGGGGCGCCAAGCCGGTGCTGGCCGATGACGAAGGAGAAGCATCATCCTGATTACCGTCACTGCCGTCGTTCTGCTGACGCTGATGGGGGCCGCCGCGATCGGCATCGCACGGCAGCGCAACCTGTTCGGCGTCGTCCTGCTGTCGGGCATCTACAGTTTCCTGATGGCCACGCTGCTGGTCGTCCTCGATGCGGTCGATGTGGCGATGACCGAGGCTGCCGTGGGCGCAGGCATCTCGACGGTTTTGCTGCTCGGCGCGATTTTCCTCGCCGGTGGAACCGAGTCCAAGCCTATCCACAAGCCCTGGCTACCCCTGTTCGTGGTGGCCGTCACTGGCGGCATGCTGGTCTACGGCACGCTTGGCCTGCCGGCGTTTTCGGATCCGCAGGCGCCGATCCACCAGCACGTCGCACCCCAGTACTTGAAGGAAGGGCCTGCCAAGACCGGCGTGCCCAACGTCGTCACCGAGGTGCTGGCCAGCTATCGCGGCTTCGACACGCTCGGCGAGACGACGGTCGTGTTCACGGCCGGCATTGGCGTGATCGCCCTGCTGCGCCGGGGCAAACCCCGCAAGCGATTGAAGAAGGACGATGGCGCCGGCGGGGCCGATCGGAAGGAGGTGTCGTGAGACTCGATATCATCCTGCGCGTCCTGGCCAAGCTGCTGATCCCATTTGCCGTGATGTTCGGCTCCTACGTCCAGTTCCACGGTGACTTCGGGCCGGGCGGCGGCTTTCAGGCAGGCGTGATCATTGCGGCGGCGGTGATCTTCTACGCCCTGATCTACGGCCTGCCGAGCGCCCGCAAGGTCGTGCCCGACGCCCTGGTCGAAGCGATGATTGCCCTTGGCGTGCTGATCTACGCGGGGGTCGGCGTTGCGGGGCTGCTGCTCGGGGGCAACTTTCTCGACTACTTCGTCCTCGCCCACGATCCCGTCCATGGTCAGCACCGGGGTATCTTCTGGGTCGAGGTCGGTGTGCTGGTCACAGTCTCAGCGGTGATGCTCAAGATCTTCTACGTCTTTGCCGGGCGTCGCCGCGACGTGCCGGAGGGCGATGATCCGACATGAATCTCGCCAGCCACTACACCTATTTCGTCACCATCCTGCTCCTGATGGTCGGTCTGTTCATCGTCATCGCTCGGAGCAACCTGATCAAGAAGCTGGTCGGCCTGGGACTCTTCCAGACGGCGGTGTATCTGCTCTATATCGCGCCCGGAAAGCTGATTGGTGGTGTCGCCCCGATCATCGGCGAAGGCTTCGAGGTGTACTCGAATCCGCTCCCCCACGTGCTGATTCTGACCGCGATCGTGGTCGGCGTGGCCACGCTCGCCCTCGGGCTGGCGCTGGTCGTGCGGATCAAGGAAGCCTACGGCAGCATTGAGGAGGAGGAGATCCTCCAGCGCGATGCCAGAGACGAACTGAACGCCACCGACCGCGCCTGAGACCTTGCTGAAACAACACCTTCCGATCCTCCTGGTAATCGTCCCGCTGATCACGGCCCCGCTCATCGTGCTGTTGCGGCGGCCATTTTTGAGCTGGCTGGTGGCGATGGTGGCGAGCGTCGTCACCCTGTTGATCGCGATCCCGCTGCTGCAGCAGGCGGTCGAACAGGGCGTGATCAGCTATGCGATCGGCACCTGGCCTGCCCCCCTCGGCATCGAGTACCGGGTGGATCCCGCCAATGCCTTCGTCGCCCTGCTCGTTGCGCTGATGGCGGTGTTCGTGATGCCGTACTGTCGCACTGGCATCGCTGCAGAAGTCCGCGCGGAGGAACACTACCTGTTTTACGCGCTGATGATGCTTTGCCTCGCGGGCCTGCTCGGCATCCTGCTCACGGGCGACGCGTTCAACCTGTTCGTCTTCCTCGAGATTTCGTCGCTGGCGACCTATGTGCTGATTGCGATGGGGCGCGACCGTCGCGCGCTCGTGGCCTCTTACCAGTACCTTCTGATGGGGACGATCGGGGCCACGCTGTACGTGATCGGCATCGGCCTGCTCTACCTCCAGACCGGCACCCTGAACCTGGCCGACCTGGCCCAGCGCCTGCCCGAGATGGGAGACGTGCGGGCGACGCTGGCCGCGCTGGCGTTCATCACGGTCGGTATCTCGCTCAAGATTGCGCTGTTCCCGCTCCACCTCTGGCTGCCCAACGCCTACGCGTATTCGCCATCGGCCGTGTCGGCCTTCCTGGCTGCGACGGCCACCAAGGTGTCGATCTACGTGCTGATGCGCTATTTCTTTACGATCTTCGGCGAGACCGTGGTTTTCGAGGCACGACACACCGGTACCTTGTTGCTGGTGTTCTCGCTTGCGGCGATGTTCATCCCGGCCATCGTGGCGATCTTCCAGAAGGACGTGAAGCGCCTGCTGGCGTATTCGAGCGTTTCTCAAATCGGCTACATCACCCTCGGCGTCAGCTTGAGCTCCGTGGGTGGCCTGACTGCGGCGATCGCCCACCTGTTCAATCACGCGCTCACCAAGGGCGGCATGTTCCTGGTGCTCGGCGGCGTGGTGCTGCGGTATGGCGGCGCCAGCCTTGAGCGCATGGCCGGTCTCGGCCGGACCATGCCGGTGGCCAGCTTCGCCTTCGTCATTGGCGGCCTGTCTCTGATCGGCATCCCCGGAACCGCAGGCTTCATCAGTAAGTGGTATCTGGTGACGGCGGCGATGGAAGAAGGGTTGTGGTGGCTGGCCGGCGCGGTGATGCTGTCTTCACTGCTGGCGGTCATCTACGTCTGGCGTTTCGTCGAGGTCGCGTACTTCCGGGAGCCGCCTGCCGGTAGCCCGGCCAAGGGCGAGGCGCCCTTGTCGATGCTGCTGCCGGCCCTCGCGATGATTGCCGCCTGTGTGTGGTTCGGTCTCGATGCGACATGGTCGGGTTCCATGGCGCGCGCGGCCGCCGAAGCCATGGTGGGGGCCTGGAAATGAGCGGTTCGATGGCTCTCGCCGGCATCCTCGCGACGCCGCTGCTCGGCCTGGTTCTGGTCTCGGTCAGCGGCCGCAGCCCGAACCTGCGTGAGGGCATCACGCTGAGCACCGCCCTCATCCTTTTCATCCAGGTGCTTGCGCTCTACGGCGACGTGGCGGCGGGGGCGCGGCCCGAACTGATGCTGCTGCCGATGTTGCCGGAGGTCTCGCTGCAGCTCACCGCCGAGCCGCTGGGCATGCTGTTCGGCCTGATCGCGTCGGGTCTCTGGATCGTCAGTTCGATCTACTCGATCGGTTACATGCGCGGCAACAAGGAAGGCAACCAGACCCGTTTCTTCGTCTGCTTCGCCGGGGCCATCTTCGCCGCCCAGGGCATCGCGTTCGCAGGCAACATGCTGACCCTGTTCCTGTTTTACGAGGCGATGACGCTGATCACCTACCCGTTGGTCACCCACCACGGGACCGATCACGCGAAGAAGTCGGCGCGTATCTACCTCGGCGTGCTGATGGGGACCTCGATTGTTTTCCTGCTCACCGGCATGCTCGCCACCTGGGTGCTGGCCGGCACGCTGGACTTCCGCGAGGGCGGTATCCTCGCCGGTCACGTCGGCGCGACCGGAACGGCAGTGCTGATGGCGCTCTACATGTTCGGTATTGGCAAGGGTGCGCTGATGCCTTTCCATCGCTGGCTGCCGGCCGCGATGGTGGCGCCGACGCCGGTGTCGGCGTTGCTGCATGCCGTGGCCGTGGTCAAGGCCGGTGTGTTCAGCATCGTCAAGGTGGTGGTGTATATCTTCGGCGCCGACAACCTGATGGCGCTGGGCAGCGCCGACTGGGTGCCCCTGATCGCCGGCTACACCATCGTCGCCGCGTCGATCGTCGCCCTGCGGGCCGACAATCTGAAGCGCAGGCTGGCTTACTCGACGGTCAGCCAGCTCTCCTACGTGACGCTGGCGGCGACCCTGCTGGCTCCGATCTCGATCATCGGGGCGGCCATGCACATCGCGGCCCACGCGGTCGGCAAGATCACCCTGTTCTTCGCCGCGGGGTCGATCTACACCGCGGCCCACAAGACCGAAGTGAGCCAGCTCGACGGCATCGGCCGCAGGATGCCGTGGACCATGGTGGCCTTCGCCATCGGTGCGCTGTCGATGATTGGTCTGCCGCCTGCCGCCGGCTTCATCTCGAAGTGGTACATCCTGTCGGCAGCGATGAGCTCCGAGCACTGGATCGCCGTCGGCGTGCTGATTGGCAGCACCCTGCTCAATGCCGGCTACTTCCTGCCCATCGTCTGGCGGGCCTTCTTCCGCGAGGCTGCCGTCGCCGAGCCTGCGGATGGGGCAGGTCATGGTGGCCACGGCGATCACCACGACGACCACGGCGAGGCGCCGTGGCCGATGGTGCTGGCGCAGACGGTCACCGCGTCGCTGACCCTGATCCTGTTCATCTACCACGAGCCGGTGCTGCGCCTGGCGCGCGCCGTCGCCGGCGGGGAGTGACCATGCACTGGCTGGTTCGCCCGGAATCCATTCGCAAACTCTGGATCGCGTTTATCGCGATCCTGGCCCTGACGGTGGTGGCGGAGTTCTTCGTCGAATCCCATCCGCACTTCGGCATCGATGCCTTGCCGGCCTTCAACGCCTGGTTCGGCTTCATCGGCTGCGTGATCCTGGTGTTCGGCTCGAAGCTGCTGGGGATGTGGCTCAAGCGCCCGGACGACTACTATGACGAATGACATGATGCTGCATCCGGGCCTGCTGCTGATCGCCGGCGGCATCCTGATGGCCTTCGTTCGTGGCTCGGCGCGCTCGACCCTGGCCATGCTGGTGCCGGCCGTGGCGCTGTTCATGGTGTGGCAGGTGGGCGACGGCATCTTTGGCCGTGTCGGCTTCCTGGACTACACGCTTGAGTTCGTCCGCGGCGATCGCCTGGCCCGGGTCTTCGCCACGATCTTCACTCTGATGGCGCTCGTCGGCGGGGTTTTCGCGCTCAAGCAGGAGAGCCGCATCGAAGTCCCTGCGGCCTTCGTGTACGCCGGCTCCGCGGTCGGTGCCGTGTTTGCCGGCGACCTCGTCACCCTGTTCCTGTTCTGGGAGTTGATGGCGGTCGGCTCGACACTGGTGATCTGGGCTGGCGGTGCGTCGGCACGGGCAGCCTCGATGCGCTACCTGATGGTGCACCTGTTCGGCGGCGTGGTCCTGATGGCTGGCATCACCGGGCACGTGGTCGAGGGCGGCAGCCTCACCTTCGAGGCGATGAAGCCGGACTCGCTCGCCCACTGGCTGATCCTGATCGGCTTCCTGATCAACGCCGGTGCGCCGCCGTTCTCCGCCTGGCTGCCCGACGCCTACCCGGAGGCGTCGTGGAGCGGCACGGTGTTCCTCTCGGCGTTCACCACCAAGACGGCAGTGTATGTGCTGCTGCGCGGCTTTCCAGGCACCGAGATCCTGATTCCGATCGGCCTCTACATGGTGTTCTACGGGATCGTCTACGCGATCCTCGAGAACGACATGCGGCGCATCCTGGCCTATTCGATCATCAACCAGGTCGGCTTCATGGTCACCGGCATTGGCATCGGCACGGAAATGGCGCTCAATGGCGCTGCCGCCCACGCCTTCGCCCACATCATCTACAAGGCCTTGCTGCTGATGTCAGCCGGCGCCGTGCTGTACCGCACCGGCAAGCGCAAGTGTACCGACCTCGGCGGGCTCTTCCAGAGCATGCCGCTCACCACGATCTGCGGCACGATCGGCGCCCTGGCGATCTCCGCCTTCCCGTTCACATCCGGCTTCGTCACCAAGTCGATGATCTCGCAGTCCGCCGCCGACGGGCACATGATGATCGTCTGGCTGCTGCTGGCGGCCGCGTCGGCCGGGGTGTTCCTTCACGCTGGCATCAAGTTCCCGTGGTTCGTGTTCTTCCAGAAGGATTCCGGCATGCGACCGAAGGACCCCCCGTCAAGCATGCGCTGGGCGATGGTGATCTTTTCCGCCTTCTGTATCGTCGTCGGCTGCTACCCCGATCCGCTGTACGCGATCCTGCCCTATCCGGTGGATTACCAGCCTTACACCGGCGCCCACGTGGTCTTCCAGCTACAGCTCTTGCTGTTCTCGGGCCTCGCCTTCTTCATGCTCCTGAACTACCTCAAGCGGACCCTCACGATCACGCTGGATCTCGACTGGTTCTACCGCGTGCTGGCGACAGGCATCGCCAGGGGGCTGGCCGAGGGGGTGTCGGACGGGCTCGCCGCCTTTGGCCGCGGCGCTGCAGTGCGATTCGCTGCGATCGGTGGATCGCTCTATCGGCACTATGGCCCGACGGGCGTTCTGGCCCGCACCTGGCTCTCCGGCCAGATGGTGTTGTGGGTCGCGATCCTGCTGCTGGGCTATCTGGTCCTGTTCTACGTGCCCGACTGAGGAGCGCGCGCCCGGCTGCTGCCGTGCTACGGAGCGCGGGCAGGGCATGGTGTCGCGCGATGAGGGTGTCCATCGTCGACAGCGCCACCGCGTGCGCAGCACGCGAGTCCGAGCCGGCGCGAGTGGTGCGTCTACCCTGGCGATTCGGGGGCGGCAGCGGTTCAGGGAATGCGCGCCGCCGGATCGCCGTTCGAAGGCTCATCACCTCATCCCCGCGTGGAGGCGACGGCTGCTCGCGGAACTCCTGCAGGGGTGTGTCAGTCAGAATGCGGTCGCGCGAATCCGTAGCCCCTTGGTGTCGGGCACGCGCAAGGGGAGGCTGCTGGCGCGCGGATGTCCAGCATCGTCCTGGCTCCGCAACCAGGGACAACCGAGTCACCACTGATGCCCGACGATCTCATCGCCTTTCTCGTCGCCATGCCGTTTGCGGCAGCAGCGCTCGCGGGCAGCGTACGTTCCCGCCGCATAGCGGGCCTGGTGACGGGCCTCACCGCGCTCGCCGTGTTCATTGGCGCGTTGGCGCTGGCGCCCGCGGTATTCGATGGTCATGTGCTGCGCTGGCAGGTCGCCTGGCTGGAGGCGCCGGCGATGGCCTTCGGCTTCCGCATCGACGGCCTCGCCTGGCTGTTCGTTGCCCTGATTGGCGGCATCGGCATGCTGGTGGTGCTGTATGCCTCCTATTACCTCGACGCCTCCGAGCCGGCGCCGCGTTTCTTCGCCATGCTGGCCGGATTCATGGGCGCGATGCTCGGCGTGGTCACCGCCGACAACCTGCTGCTGCTGGTCGTCTTCTGGGAATTGACCAGCCTCTCGTCCTTCCTTCTGATCGGGTTCTGGCGGCATCGCCAGGATGCGCGCCAGGGTGCGCGGATGGCGCTGGCGATCACCGGCGCGGGTGGTCTTTGCCTGTTTGCCGGCGTGATTCTGATCGGCCACATCGTGGGCAGCTTCGCGCTCGACGACGTGCTCGCCGCGCGGGACCAGTTGCAGGCGCATCCGGCGTTTCCGGCGGCGCTGATCCTGGTGCTGCTCGGGGCCTTCACCAAGAGCGCCCAGTTTCCCTTTCATTTCTGGCTGCCGCACGCAATGGCCGCGCCGACGCCGGTGTCGGCCTACCTGCACTCGGCGACGATGGTCAAGGCGGGGGTCTTCCTGCTGGCTCGTCTCTACCCGGCCCTGGCCGGCAATGAGCTGTGGTTCTGGATAGTATCCACGGCGGGCATGGCGACGCTGCTGCTGGGCTCCGCAGTGGCGATTTTCCAGCATGACATCAAGGGCCTGCTCGCCTATTCCACGATCAGCCATCTCGGCCTGATCACCCTGCTGCTCGGGCTCGACTCGCCGCTTGCCGCGGTCGCCGCGATCTTCCACATCATGAACCACGCGACCTTCAAGGCCAGCCTGTTCATGGCGGCCGGCATCGTCGACCACGAGTGCGGAACACGCGATATGCGTCGCATCAACGGCTTGTGGCGCTTCATGCCGATCACCGCGACGCTCGCCATGACCGCGGCGGCGTCGATGGCGGGCGTACCGCTGCTCAACGGCTTCATCTCCAAGGAGATGTTCTTCGCCGAGACCCTGTTCGTCGAAGGGCACCGCCTGCTCGAGTTCCTGACACCGGTCGCCGCGACCCTTGCCGGGGCTTTCGCAATCGCGTACTCGCTGCGCTTCGCCCACGATGTCTTCTTCAACGGCGAACCGGGTGACCTGCCGCGAAAGCCGCACGAGCCGCCGCTGTGGATGCGCGTGCCGGTCGCGCTCCTGGTGGCGTTGTGCCTGGTCGTCGGGCTGGTGCCGGAGCTCGCCGTCGGCAAGGTCCTGAACGTCGCTGCCGGCCCGCTGCTGCCGCAGGGGTTGCCCGATTTCGACCTCGCAATCTGGCATGGTTTCAACCTGCCGCTGGCGATGAGCGTGCTGGCGATGGGCGTCGGCGCGGCGCTCTACTTCAGCCTGCAGCGGCTGTTCCGTCTCCATGAGCGGCTCACGCAAGCGCACGGCAAGCGCGCCTTCGATTCCTTGCTGCGGCGTTTCGCCCGCCTGGCGGACGACGTCAGCAGTTTCCGGAATGGCAGCCTGCAGCGTTACGTCGCATTGCTGCTGGCGGTCATTCTCGTCGCCGGCGCGACACCCTTCCTGGTCGGTCCCTACCGGCTCGGTACGCTGAGCCTGGCGTGGCCCGATCCGTTCGAGCTGACGCTGTGGGCGATCGCGGTCGGCGCCTCGATCGGGACAGTCGCCGCGCACCGCTCGCGCTCGACCGCGCTGGTCTTCGTGGGCGCGGTGGGCGTCGTCGTCGCACTGACGTTCGAACACCTGTCCGCGCCCGACCTGATGCTCACCCAGTTGCTGGTCGAGGTGGTCACCATCGTCCTGATGATGCTGGCGCTGCACCACCTGCCGCAGCGCTCGCTGCCGGATCCCCGGCCGACACGCATGCCGCGCGTCGTCCGCGATGTCGCGATCGCGGTCGCCGCTGGCGGTGGGGCTGCGCTGCTGGCTTGCGCGGTGCTCACCCGCGCGCCGGCGAGCTACTTCCCGCGCGAGTCGATGGCCGATTTCTTCCTCACCCGCGCGGTGCCCGAAGGCGGCGGCACCAACGCGGTGAACGTGATCCTGGTGGACTTCCGCGGCTTCGACACCTTCGGCGAGATCACCGTACTGGCGCTGGCCGCGTTGACCATCGTCGCGCTGCTGCGCCACCTGCACCCGCCCCCGGCCTCGCTGACGCACCCCGAGGCGGTCGACCCCGTGCGCCACCCGCTGCTGCTGCGGGTCGTCGCACGGGCCCTGTTCCCGTTGGCATGCGTCGTGGCGCTCTTCCTGTTCCTGCGCGGCCACAACCTGCCGGGCGGGGGGTTCATATCCGGCCTGGTGTACGCGATCGGGATCGTCACGCTTTACCTGGCCTTCGGTCGCGATCATGTCGAAGCGAGAATCTCGGCGGACTGGCAAGGCTGGCTTGGCTGGGGGCTGTTGATCGCCGCGGCAACCGGTGCAGCCGCGATGGTCTTTGGCTATCCCTTCCTGACCAGCACCTTCGGCCACCCGGTGCTGCCGCTGATCGGCGAATTGCCACTGGCCAGCGCCGCGCTGTTCGACCTCGGCGTGTTCGCGGTGGTCGTTGGCGGCACCCTCGCGGCGATCGTCGCGCTGGGCCGCCTGCGCTCGCTGGATGCCGGTCCGCTCTCGACCCGGGAGGTGCGCTGATGGAAATCCTGCTAGCCAGCGGCATCGGGGTGCTGATTGCCTGCGGCGTATTCTTGATGCTGCGCTCTCGCTCTTTCGATGTCGTGCTGGGGCTGACGCTCATGTCCTACGGCGTGAACCTGTTCCTGTTCTCGGTGGGGCGCATCGGTGGCGCGCCGCCGATCGTCACTGATGGCGTGATGCAGTACACCGACCCCTTGCCGCAGGCCCTGACGCTCACCGCGATCGTCATCGGCTTCGCGATGACCGCGCTGTTGCTCGCCGTCGCGCTGGCCGACTATGTCGCGGAGAAGACCGACCATGTGGACGGTGAGCAGGGAGAGCGGCGAGGCGCCACGTGGGGCGAGGGGGAGACGGAATGAGCATGCTGCTGGCCGCGCCCGTGGTGTTGCCGATCGTTGCCGCCGGGGCCCTGGTGGTGATGCGCGGGGCGTCGGCAACGGCGCGCCACGTGGTCGGTAGTGCAGCCACGCTGGCCTTCTTCGCCATCGCGGTAACACTGTTCACCCACGCGGCCGAAGGCCGCATCGAGGTGCTGCTGCTGGGCAACTGGCGAGTGCCCTTCGGCATCGCGCTGCTGCTCGATCGGCTGTCGGCGTGGATGTTGCTGATGACCGGCTTCGTCGGCGTGGCCGCGCTGCTTGCGGCGATCGGTGGCGGGCACGCGCGCGCGCTGCACTTCCACGCGCTGTTCCAGGTCCAGCTGGCCGGGGTCGCGGGGGCTTTCCTGACCAACGACCTCTTCAATCTGTTCGTCTTCTTCGAAGTCCTGCTGGCGGCCTCGTATGGTCTTCTGCTCTATTCCGGTGAGCGCCGGACCCGCGTCGCGAGCCTGCACTACATCGTCTTCAATCTGGTGGGCTCGTTGCTGTTCCTGATCGCTGCCGGGCTGATCTACGGTATGACCGGCACCCTTTCGTTCGCCGAACTGGCCACGATCGGTGGCCGATTGGCCAGTGACGACGTGCCGCTGCTGCGCGCGGCGATGCTGCTGTTGCTCGTTGTCTTCTCGATCAAGGCGGCCGCGCTGCCGCTCGGCTTGTGGCTGCCGGCGACCTACGGCGCCGCGGATGCGCCCGTCGCGGCACTCTTCGCGTTGCTCACCAAGGTCGGCATCTACGCGGTGGTTCGGGTTTTCGTCGGGGTCTTCGGTGCCATGGACCCGGATACCCCCTGGGTCTACCTGTCCTCGGCCATACCGTGGATCGGTGCCTTGACCCTGCTGTTTGGCGCGCTCGGGGCGCTGGCCGCGAACCACCTGCGTGGCCTTGCCGCCAGCCTGGTTCTCGCGTCGGCCGGTACCCTGCTGATCGGCGCCGGGTTGCCGGGCGGCGTCGCGGCGGCGATGTATTACGCGGCGCACAGTACGCTTGCCGGCGCCGCGCTGTTCCTCATCGCCGATGCGATCCGTCGCGGTCGTGGAGAGGCCGCAGACCGGCTCGTGCCAGCCCCCGCGGTCGGCCGCGCCGGCCTGCTCGGCGGCATGTTCTTCGTCGTCGCAGTGGCCATTGCCGGCATGCCACCCCTGTCGGGATTCATCGGGAAGTCGATGCTGATTGCGGAACTGTTCTCGCAGGACGGTCGCGCCTACCTGGTCGTAGCGGTGTTGTTGGGCAGCCTGACCACGCTGATCGCCCTCGCGCGCGCCGGCAGCATGCTGTTCTGGCAGGCGGAGGCGCATCCCCGTGGTGATCATGTCCGGCGCGGGGGGCGTGGCGGCCTCTACGGCGCGGGCCTGCTGCTCGGCGGCCTGCTGGCCCTGGTCGTCGCCGCGGGCCCGGCGCAACGTTACGTAGGGCTACTGGCGGAGCAGGTCGCCGGGACGCGTGCCGAGACCAGCTTCATCCTCGACGCCGCGCCGCGGGCCCAGTATGGACGCCAACCATGAGCAGGATCAGGCCATGAGACGCTGGCTCCCCTTTCCGATACTGTCGGCCGCACTGGTGCTGCTGTGGCTGGCCCTGAACAATACGGTGGCGGCCGGCCATGTGGTGCTGGGCCTGGTGATCGGCCTGGTCGTTCCGTGGATGGCGGGGCCAGTGCTGCGTCATGGCGCGCAGGCGCCGCGAAGCCAACCGGGCCGTCGCCTGCGCCTCGGCCTCCGCCTCGCCGTGACGGTTCTGGGCGATATCCTGGTCTCCAACCTGGCCGTCGCGCGACTCATCCTGTCTGCCCGGGAGGCCTCGCTTGCTCCAACCCTGGTCACCATCGACCTGAGGCTGACGACGCCTGCGGCGATCGCGGCGCTGGCTGGTATCGTCACCCTGACGCCGGGGACGCTGTCGGCGGACATCATCGAGGCCGATGCGGGCGGGGTATTCCGCCTGCTGGTGCACGCTCTCGATGCGCCGGATCCCGACGCCCTCGTGGCGGAGATCCGAAGTCGCTACGAAGAACCCCTGCTGGAGATGCTGAGATGAACAGCCTGACCGCCCTTGCGCTGCCCGCCGCGCTGGCGATGCTGGTGTTGGCCATGCTCTGCTGTGCCTGGCGCCTGGTGCGCGGACCCACTCGTGTGGACCGGATCCTCGCCCTCGATACGCTCTACATCAATACCATCGCCCTGCTCGTCGTCGGCGGTATTGCCTACGACAGCGTGCTCTACTTCGAGGGGGCGCTGGTCATCGCCTTGCTGGGTTTTGTCGGTACCGTGGCGCTGACCAAGTACGTTCTCAACGGCGACGTGATCGACTGATGGGTACGCTCGCCGATCTTGCCGTTTCGCTGCTGCTGATCATCGGCGCGGTGTTTTCGCTGCTTGGCTCACTCGGGCTGGTGCGCTTTTCCGACGTCTTGCTGCGCCTCCATGGACCGACCAAAGCGGGCACGCTCGGTGTCGGTTGCATCCTCGTCGCGTCGGCGCTCTATTTCTCGCTGACCGGCCCTGGGATCAGTGTTCACGAACTGTTGATCACCCTGTTCCTCTTTCTGACTGCTCCGGTATCTGCGCACTTGATGGCCAAGTGCGCACTGTTCCTGGCGGCACGGCGCGAGGGCAACGCGTCGCGGAGGGTGGGCAGTGCTGAGGTCGACGCGGAGTAGCAGGCGCGGGAGCGGGGTGCCCGAGTCCGCCGCTGCGGCGATGACGCCGCCTGGCGATTGCCCGTCGGTCCATGCCAGACCCGGAGGCGCGATCATGGCGCTAAACTTCAGGCCCGCCTTCCCGCCGAGAGCCCCGCATCATGTCCGTACCCCCGAATGACGACGTCCCCACACGGCGTCGCCTGCGTGTCGTCAAGCGCGCGACCGAGCCTGGAAACCCGGCTCCGCCTTCGGCCCCGGCCGAAGGCGAGCGCCTGTCGAAGATCATGGCAGGTCGCGGGCTGTGCTCGCGCCGGGAAGCCGACGACTTCATTGCGCGTGGCTGGGTCCGGGTCGACGGGCGGGTGATCAGCGAGCTGGGCAGCCGGGTGTCGCCCGACGCGCAGATCGAGCTCGACGCGCGGGCCCGCCACCAGCAGGACCAGCGGGTGACCATCGTGCTCAACAAGCCGGTCGGCTATGTCTCGGGGCAACCGGAGCCGGGCTGCACGCCGGCGGTGACCCTGATCCGGCCGGAAAACCAGTGGCAGGGCCCGGACGGCGGTCCGCGCTTTCGCCCGGCTATGCTGAAGGGACTGGCGCCGGCCGGTCGGCTCGACGTGGATTCGACGGGGCTGCTGGTGCTGACCCAGGATGGCCGTGTGGCACGCCAACTGATCGGCGACGACAGTCCGGTCGACAAGGAGTACCTGGTGCGGGTCGAGGGGCGTCTCGCCGACGATGGGCTCGCCCTGCTCAACCATGGCTTGTCGCTCGATGGCAAGTCTTTGCGTCCCGCGAAGGTCAGCTGGCTGAACAGCGACCAGTTGCGCTTTGTCCTGCGCGAAGGCAGGAAACGGCAGATTCGGCGCATGTGCGAGTTGGTGGGCCTGCGGGTGATCGGGCTCAAGCGGATCCGGATCGGACGGGTCCGGCTCGGCGAGCTGCCTCCGGGAGAATGGCGGGTTCTGGGTCCAGACGAGCGCTTCTGAACGCGCCTCAGTGGCCGAGCTGCTGTGCCAGGAAGCGCTCGAGGCGCGGATGTTCGGAGGTGGCGACGTTGAAGCGCAGATAGTTCGAGGGCTGGGCATTGCTCCGGAACACCGAGCCCGGCGCCAGGATGATGCCCTCCTCGACGGCCTGTCGAGCCATCGGCGTGGTGTCGGCAACGCCAGGCACGGCCATCCAGACAAACTGCCCACCGCGCGGTTCGAAGTCGGCTGCGAGCCCAATCCGCTCGAGCATCCGGCAGGTGCGTTCGGTGGCCCGCAGCAACCGGGTCTGCAGGCGATCGATGTACTTGTGGTAGTGCCCTTCTGTCAGCATCAGGTGCACCATGCGCTCGGCCAGTTCCGGGCTCGACAGCGTGGTGGTGATCTTCACGTCGGTCAGGGCGCGGGCCAGGTCGGGGCGCGCGGCCAGGAAGCCGACCCTCAGGTTGCCCGAGATCGTCTTCGAGAAGCTGCCCACGTGGATGACCCGCTGCAACTGATCCAGCGAGGCGAGCCGCGTCCCGTTGCCGGCAAACATGTCACCGTAGATGTCGTCGTCCACGATCATGAAGTCGTGGGCTTCGGCCAGCTGCAGCAGGCGAAACGCAATGGCCGGGCTCATGCAGCTCGAGGTGGGGTTGTGAAGTAGTGACTGGGTGAAGAAGAGCCTGGGCTGTTCATGGGCCAGCAAGGCCTCGAGCGCAGGCAGATCGGGGCCGTCCTCGTTGCGGGGCACGCCGAGCAGGCGAAAACCCTGTAGGCGGAAGCTCGCGAAGACATTCCAGTAGCCCGGATCGTCCACCAGCACGGCGTCCCCGGCCTTGAGGAAATAGCGGGCGACCAGATCCAGCGCCTGGGTGGCGCCGTAGGTCAGCAGGATCTGCGAAGGCTGGGCCCGAATGCCGGCCTCCGCCAGCCGGATCTGGAGTTGCTCGCGCAGGGGGGCGAACCCCTGCGGCGTTCCGTAGCTGGTCGCCCGGGTGTCCGGGCTGCGGGTGAGCTGCCGCAGATTGCGCCTGACTTCGTCCTCTTCCATCCAGCTCGCGGGCAGGCTCCCCGAGGCGGCCTGGACCGTATTGCCATCGTCGTTGCCAAGTTCCCGCATCAGCCAGGCGGCATCGATGGCGCGCTCCACGCGATCCGGATCTTCCTGTTCGGGTTCGGGCAGCTTGCGGGCCGCGACATAGAAACCGGAACCGCGGCGCGAGTCCAGGTAGCCTTGCGCGACCAGGCGATCGTAGGCCTCGACGACGGTAAAACGGCTGACGCCCTGATCCTCCGCCAGGCGACGGATCGGCGGCAGGCGCATGCCCGGCCGGAGTATCCGGTCGTCCACCTGGCCGCGGATGGCGGAAACGATCTGCTCCACAAGGGGTTGCGGGCGTGTACTGTCGACCTGGATCTGCATGATGTGTCCTGTTGCCTGGTGTGGAACTGGCCCGGTCGGCTGGCCAGTACAGTCCCCGTATTGATTGTTCAAGTGTATATGACCGTCTTCAAAATTGACAGATATTGTATTGGTACTCTGTCATCAAGGAGATCGCCATGTTTCGCCCAGCCCAATCTCTCGCGCGCCTGCTTGCCGCGCTTTCTGTCGCCTCGCTGCTGGCCGCCTGCTCGGGCAGCGTGCCGGAGCCGCTGGTGTGGAAGGCGCGAGACGTCGTCGTGCTCCCGATAGACGGCGGACGCCAGGTCCAGGCCTTGTGGGTGCGCAAGGGTGTCTCGCTGATGGCGCGCCACAGGACCGACGGGCCGGTCGCGATGGACGACCTGCTGATCGACCGGCAGCGCGAACTCGTCTGGTTGCGAGACAGAGGCACGCTGAAGGCACTGACGTTCCCGGAACTCGAGCTGTTCGCCCAGCTCCCCGTTGACGAGCTGGTGGTTGGGCCACTCTCGCTCGTCGGCGATGGCAGTGTCGCCCTTGGCGAGGCCCGGTTTCAGCTGGCAGGTCAGCTGCTCCAGCGGGCGCCGGTGCGCGCGGCGAGCCATGGCGCACCCGGCGTCCCGCCCGGCTGAGCGGATCGGCGCCAAAGCCTTGGCGCCGATCAAGACATGTGTCGCTGAAGCTACGGTCGGCGCCAGAGCATGGGCATAATGGGAGCCTTCGCATTGGGGGATTACGCGCGTGGCCACCACCGACCTGGAACTGGCTCATATCGTCTTCAGCAGCGCCGCCGAAGGAATCTGCATCACCGATACCGAGGCCAGGGTGCTTGCCGTCAATGATGCCTTCTGCCGGCTCACCGGCTATGCGGCCCACGAGGTCAAGGGCCAGAAGCTGTCGATGCTCCAGTCGGGCCGCCACGGCCCCGACTTCTACGAAGGGATGTGGCAGGCGATCGGCGAGACTGGGCGCTGGCAGGGGGAGATCTGGAATCGGCGCAAGAACGGCGAGGTCTACCCGGAGTGGCTTTCGATCAGCGCGGTGCGGGCGCCCTCCGGGGAGGTGAAGCACTACGTTGGCGTGCTGACCGACATCGGTCAGATCATGGCCGAGCAGGCGCAGCTTCGTGATCTGGCCTATTTCGACCCATTGACCCGTCTGCCCAATCGAACGCTGTTCCGCGACCGGTTCGAGCAGGTTGCCCGACGTGCGCTGCGCGAGATGAAGCAACTGGGCATGTTGATGATTGAGGTCGTGGCCCATACCGAGGCCGAGTGTCGCGACGAGTTCACCAAGGCGCTGGCCGCGATCCTGCAGGCCGAGTTGCGGGAGACCGATACGCTGGCGCGGGTTGGCGAGCACGAGTTCCTCGTGCTCATTGAGGGCATCGATGGCCCGCGCAGTGCCAGCGTCACTGCCAATCACCTGCTCAAGGCGCTGGAGCGCCCGGTTCGCGTGAGCGGCGCCGAGGTCTATCCGTCGGTGTGTATCGGCATCAGCCTCTATCCCATGGATGGCCACGACATGGAGTCGCTGACGACGGCAGCCGACTCGGCGATGTTGCAGGCCAAGAGCCGGGGCCGGCATGCCTACAGCTTCTATTCGGCCGAGATGACCGCCTACGCGAACGAGCGCATGATCCTCGAGCGCCGTCTTCGCGTCGCGATCGCCAACCAGTCACTCGGGCTCGTCTTCCAGCCGCTGTTTGACAGCGGCGGTGAGCGGATGGTGGCGGCCGAGGCCCTGGTTCGCTGGCAGGATCCGGAACTCGGCGTGGTCGGGCCGGAGCGCTTCGTGCCCCTCGCCGAAGATGTGGGGCTCATCCATGCCCTCGGTGAGTGGGTCATGCGCGAGGCCTTCACGACCTACTGCGGCTGGCGCGAAAAGGGGGTCGCCCCCCCGGTACTCTCGATCAACATCTCGGCGCGCCAGCTCGAGCGCGCGGACTTCGTCGAGAGCGTTGCGGCGATCCTGCACGAGACGGGTATGCAGGCGGCTCATCTCGAGTTCGAGTTCCGCGAATCGGTCCTGCTCGACGTCGCCTACGTGGTGTCTGCGCTGGAAGCCCTGAGCGATCTCGGCATCCGCCTCTCGATCGACGGCTTCGGCACCGGATTCTCGCCCCTGTCCAACCTCCAGTCCCTGCCGGTCTCCAAGCTCAATATCGATAGAAGCTTCGTGGCCATGATTGGTCAGGACCAGGACAACGACACCCTGATTCGCGCGATCGTGCGCGTGGCGCAGACCCTGGGCCTGACCGTGGTGGCCGAGGGGGTCGAGACCGAGGGGCAGGCCGGATTCCTGCGCGATGAAGGCTGCAATGAATTCCAGGGCTTCCTGCTGGGCAGGGCGGTTGGCGCCGAGGATTTCGTCCGCTTCTTCGGCAAGCGCTAGCCCCGGCGTCTGCCTGTGCCTTGCCGGCGCGGTCCGAGGCGGGGCCGCATGCCGGCCGTCCTTGTGGCCTTCGGCGGGGGCACGGGCAGGCGGGCGTCCATCGCGCCAGTTCTTGACGATTCGATACGCGACCGCCCGGTGCGGCGTGCACAGTTCATCGCGAAGGCTATCATCGACAGCGTCGAGTGGTCGGGGGGCAGGGCGATGGCACGCAATACGCGCTTTTCCAGTCCGCGGTCGGTGCTGGGGCAACTGGCGGGCGAGGCGAACCTCGGTCAACCAGTGTCCCGCGCGTCGCCAGGAACAACGATTCAGGCCGGAAAGCAGCGGCCCTCCACCGAGGAGGTCCTGCAGGCACTGCACAAGCGCATCGCGGCACTGGAGGCGCAGGTCGAGATGCTGCGCGAAGTGATCGCACTGGATGCCGGGGGCAACCTGAGCGTCGCCGTGCCGGGAAATCTCTACCTGAATGCGGGCGGCGCGCTGCAACTGCAGGGCAGTACGACGGCCGAGGTGCTGGCGGGAAGCCAGAGTGCCCGGCTCACGCTCACCGGAACGGGGGCGATCGAGTTGAGCGGTGTGCTCTCGTGCTCCCTGAGCGCGACGACGGTCGCGGTCTCGTCGAGCATCTACCGGGTGACGGCGCCCGTGGCCGATTTCTCGAGTGTCCTGCAATGCGTCACGCTCAACGCGACCAACGTGGTCGCGGCCTCCTACTCGCCGGGGGCAGGCAACGTCTGGTAGGGGGTGCCCGGCGTCGCCCGGCGGTTCGCCCCGCTGTCCCTGGCGTGTCCGGACGTGCCGGGCGGCAGCCAGTGCAGCAAGGCCGCGAACAGGGTGTCCGGCTCAACGGGTTTGGCCAGGTGGGCGTTCATGCCGGCATCGAGGCAGGCGCGCCGGTCCTCCTCGAAGGCATTGGCCGTCATCGCGATGATCGGCGTGTCCAGGTTGCGAGACGCGGCGCGTATGTGCCTTGCCGCGTCTGCCCCGGTGAGGCGGGGCATCTGCATGTCCATCAGGATGAGGTCGTAGCGACGCGAACGGGCCAGTTCCACCGCCTCCTGACCGTCCATCGCGACGTCGATGGTCATGTGAACTTCCTGGAGGAGCCCCTCCGCGACTTCCCGGCTGATGGGTTCGTCCTCGGCGAGCAGGATGCGGGCGCCGCCGTATCGCTCGATCAAGGCATCCTCGGCACTGGGGGCCGCATCGTCCGGCGGCGGCGTAGCCGCCACCTGGCGGCCGAGGGACAGCGTGAACCAGAATGTGCTGCCCTCGCCGGGCGCGCTCTCGACCCCGATCTCTCCCGACATCATCTCGACCAGCCGCTTGCAGATGGCCAGGCCGAGTCCGGTGCCTCCGTACTCGCGGGTGGTTGAACTGTCGGCCTGTTCGAACGGGTTGAAGAGCCGCGGCCGGTCTTCCGGCCGGATGCCGATGCCACTGTCCGCCACCACGAATCGCACGGTCACCGTCGACGCGCTTGAATCGACACGGGAGGCGGCCACCGACACGTGGCCCCGTTCCGTAAACTTGATGGCATTGCCCACCAGGTTCAGCAGGATCTGCTTGACGCGCAGGGCGTCGCCGAGCAGCTCCGTTTCGCTCAGGCCGTCGTTCAGCGCGATGTTCAAGGCCAGGTGCTTTTCCTCTGCCCGATGTCCCAGCAGGGCCTCGACCGGCTCGGTCACCTGGGTCAGGGTGAAGGGGCGGGCTTCAAGTTGAAGCTGATTGGCTTCGATCTTGGAGATGTCGAGGATGTCGTTGATGACCTCGAGCAGATGCTTCGAGGCCCGGTCGATCTTGTTGAGCGCATCACGCAGGGACGGATCGTTCGCGCGACGCGTGGCCAGGATCGTCATCCCGATGATCCCGTTCAGCGGTGTTCGGAGCTCGTGGGACATGTTGGCCAGGAAGGTGCTCTTGGCGCGATTGGCCGCCTCGGCCATGTCCTTGGCCAGCGTCAGCTCCTCCGTCCGCTGGGCCACCTCCGCCTCGAGGTGCTCGCGGTGGCTGGCGAGCTCGCGCTCGATCCGGCGCTGTTCGGTGACGTCGAGGGCCGAGGCATAGACCCGGCCATCCTCCCCGGAGGCGAAGGCCGACCATGAGACGATGCGTTCGCGACCGTCCGCCGCCAGACAGGGTGTCTCGAACTGGAAGCCGCCGGGGTCGTTGTCGGCGTGGCGTCGCCAGGCCGCGCGCATCCGCTCCCGCTCGCGTGTGACCACATAGTCGAAGAGCGAACGGTTCGCCGCATCGTCGGGGACCGGGCCGAATACCTGGGCCCATCCCTGGTTGGTCTTGAGCAAGGTGCCGTCCAGCGCCGTTATGGCGTGGATCTGCGTGGGGAGTTCGAAGAATCGGTCGAAGGCGGCCTGCATGCGCTTGAATTCGCCGATGTCGCGCGCGGTCAGGATCAACACGTCGCGGCCGTCCAGTCGCTGGATCTCGAGTGACACCAGCGCCGGGAAGACTTCCCCGTTCTTGCGTCTGAAATAGGTTTCGTGGCTCTCCAGCCGCCGCCCGTCTTCCAGCGCTGCCAGCATGGCGTCACGTCCATCGGGACGTCCCCAGGTGCCGAGCTCGGCGGAGGTGCGGCCGATCGTTTCCTCTGCCGTGAAGCCCATGACCCGTGTGAAGGCGTCGTTGATCTCGAGGAAGCGGCCGGTCTCCCGGTCAGACATGACGATCAGGTCGGGGGAGTTGCGATAGATCGTCGCGAACTTGCGACGCGATCGTTCGAGTGCCCGGTGGTGCGCGATGGCCCGCTGGGAGGCGAACAGCGCCAGCGCAAACAGAACGCCGGACAGCAGGAGCAGCAGGGCGACGTGGTGGCGCTCGACGAAGCCGGGCGGATGGTCTCTGATGACGCTGCCGTCGGGGAGCGCCGCGGGATCGATTCCGAATCGTTCGAGCTGGCGGTAGTCGAACATGTGGCGGTTCGGGCTGGCCGAGACCTGCGGCGTGGTGCTTGAGGGTAAGGTGCCGAGCAGGATACCGGCAGCGAGTTCGCCGGCGAGCCGCCCATGTTCCAGAAGGTCGATAAGGCGTCCGCCGACAATGCCGTGACCGAGCGAGAACTCCCAGCCGCCGTAGAGCGGGACCGGGCTGACCTTGGAGATCCTGCGCAGGGCGTCGACGCTCGAGATGGGCTGACCATTCCGGGTAGGAACAAAGGACGCGAAATAGACGCCAACCGCGTCCGGCGGCAAGGCCGCGACACGCTCGAGAAGCACCTCGATCGGATCGCCGGCCATGTCTTCGAAACTGACCCGATTGGCGTATTGGCGGGCGGCGTCGCGGAACAGGTCATGATTCAGCTGCCCGGTCGTGCCCGCGTCGCGGATCGCGACGATCCGGCGCGCTTCGGGGTGCAGGCGCAGGATCAGGTTGATGGTGTCGCTGAAACTCGGACGCTCGTCGACGCCGATGAACTCGGGGTGGGTGGCAAGTCGGGCGGGGTCGAAGTTGTTGGTGCCCACGAAGACGAGTGGCGTGGTGCCGAACAGGGCCGCCTTGTCGCGCTCGACCACGTTGAAGGCGTAGTCGTCGGTCGTGACGATCAGGTCGAATCGGGCATTGGCGAACTTGTAGCGCAAGGTCGCCATGACCCGGTCGTCATGCGCTGCGCCCGAGAAGTTCTTTCCGTCGAGGTACTCGATACGGACATCCGCGGTCGGAACCGCGGCCTTGAGTGCCGTCTTGAACCCCGCGACCAGGTCATCAGAACCTTTGTAGCCGTCGTGGTACGAGTTGACGATCAGGACCCGAGGCGAGGCAGCCGCTGCAGCGGTGAGGCTGCCCGTGGCGGCCAGCAGGCAGGTCATCAGGACAAGGACGTGGCGGAACAGGGGCATTCGAACTCCAGGCGCGGCTCGCTCGGCCGCATCTGTGTAACTACGGGTGGCGGCAGGACAAGCTTTAACTGGCCGCCGTGCTGAGGGGGGCGCAGGGCGGGCGCGAGGGCTTGCCAGAGGGATTCGCCACGCTATACTTACTGACCAGTCAGTCAGTAATTGTCAGAGAGAGGCATGAACCCAGCAGACAAGCCTGCGGCGCGTGGGCGCCGCCGCAAGGAGGCCCGCCCGGCCGAGCTCACGGCCGCCGCGCTGAGCCTGTTTGCCGAAAAGGGATATGCCGCAACCCGACTCGAGGAGGTGGCGGCGCGGGCCGGCGTGTCGAAGGGCACCCTGTACCTGTACTTCGACAGCAAGGAGGCCTTGTTCAAGGCGGTGATCACCGAAGGCATCCTCCCGGTGATGGAACAGGGGGAGGCCACCTTCGAGGCCCTGCGCGGCGATCCGGTCAGGCTCCTGAAGGCCATTCTGGGCGGATGGTGGGAACTGATCGGTTCGACCGAGCTGGCCGGCGTGCCGAAGCTGATGATCGCCGAATCGCACAACTTTCCCGAACTCACGCGGTTCTACTACGACGAAGTGATCTCCCGTGGCCGGGCTCTGGTGGAAGGCGCATTGCGGCTCGGTATCGAGCAGGGGCTGTTTCGCCCGGTCGACGTGCCGGCCACGGTGCAGGTGTTGATGGCACCCCTGATCATTCTGAGCATCTGGCGGACCTCTTTCGCCGTCTGCGATGCGGACGCCTGTCGCCCGGAGAAATACCTGCCGGCCTATTTCGATCTGATGCTGAACGGCCTGCTGGTGCAGCCGGAAGTGGGAGTCTGATGATGCGTATGTGGCCCCGTGCGATGTTTGCCGCCATCCTGGCGATGCCCTTCCTTGCCGCGTGTGAGCGGTCCGCGACCGAGCCGCCGCCGCCGCTCGCCGTTCTGGTCCGCGAGGTCGGGCAGGAGAACGCTGTGCCGCTGACGGTCTACACCGGAGAGGTCCGTGCCCGGCACGAGATGGACCTCTCGTTCCGCGTGGGCGGGAAGCTGGTGGATCGCACGGTCGAAGTGGGCGACGTGGTGCGAAAGGGAAGCGCCCTCGCCCGGCTCGACCCACAGGATCTGAAGCTGTCGGCGGATGCGGCACGCGACCAGCTTGCCGCGGCCGAGGCGGAGCTCAGTCTCGCCCGCGCGGAGCTTGAGCGGGCACGGCAACTGGTGGCCCAGAAATTCATGAGCGAGTCGGTTCTCGATAGCCGGCGTACTGCCGTCGAGGCTGCCGAGGCGCGCGTGCGGCAGGCGCGAGCGCAGTTCGAGCTGACGGCCAATCAGGCGAGCTACACGGCGCTGAAGGCAGAACACGATGCGGTCGTGCTGGCCGTACTGGCGGATCGAGGCGAAGTCGTCGCAGCCGGTCAGCCGGTGCTGCGGCTGGCTCGGCAGGATGAACGGGAGGTGCTGATCCATGTGCCCGAAGGCCGCGTCGGCGCGATCTCGGTGGGGATGGCGGCCCAGGTCCGGCCGCTGGCCGACACCGATCTGGGCTATCCGGCCCGCGTGCGGGAAATCGCGGCGGCGGCCGATGCCGCAACCCGGACGTTCGCGGTACGTCTGGCGGTCGACAACGCGGACGAGCATCTGCCGCTGGGGGCCTCGGCCGTCGCCGGCTTTGTCGAGGCCAACGCACAGGGGACGCTCCTGCCTCTACCCGCAGTCGTGCAGCGCGACGGCCAGGCCGTGGTCTGGTCGGTGGATCCGAATGGTGTGGTGCAGCCCTCCGCGGTCCAGTTGCTGGCCATCCGCGAGGATGGGGCGCTGGTGGGGAAGGGGCTTGAGGCCGGCATGAAGGTGGTCGTGGCGGGTACCCACCGCCTGACACCCGGGCAGACGGTACGGGCCGTGGCGGAAAACGCACCGATCCAGCTGGACGCGTCGCGATGAGCCGCTTCAACCTGTCGGATTGGGGCCTGCGGCATCAGACCCTCGTACTGTTCTTCCTGATCGTGCTGACCGCGATAGGCATGGCGTCGTATGGCCGGCTGGGCCAGTCCGAGGATCCGCCGTTCACGTTCAAGATCATGGTGGTCCGAGCGGAATGGCCCGGCGCCTCGGCGCGCGAGGTGGAACTGCAGGTCACGGATAAGATCGAGCGCAAGCTCCAGGAGATCGCCCAGGCGGATTTCATCCGGTCGTACTCCCGGCCGGGCGAGGCGATGGTCTTCTTCTCGGTCAAGGACCAGACGCCGTCCCGGGAGATCCCAGGGATCTGGTACCAGGTCCGCAAGAAGATCGGCGACATCCGGCACACATTGCCGGCCGGTGTGGTCGGCCCGAGCTTCAACGATGAATTCGGCGACACCTTCGGCAATATCTTCGCCCTGCTCGGCGAGGGGCTCGACTATGCCGAACTGAAGCGCTTTGCCGAGGCCATCCGCAATGAACTGCTGCGCGTGCCCGACGTGGGCAAGGTGGAGTTCTTCGGCGAGCAGGAGCCGCGCGTGTTCATCGAGCTGTCGGCTGCCCGCCTGGCCACCCTTGGCATCCGGGCGGTGGACATCATCGCCGCGATCAACGAGCAGAACGCGAAGGTCGGCGCCGGCTTCTTCGAGACGTCCGCCGAGCGGATCTTCCTTCGACCCGACGGCGAATACCAGAGCCTGGACGCCATTCGGGGCACGGTGCTGCGGGTCGGCGCGCGCAGCCTCCGGCTGGGAGACATCGCCCGCGTCGAGCGGGGCTTCGTCGATCCACCATCGGATACCTTGCGCTACGAGGGGCGGCAGGCGCTCGGCATTGGCGTGTCGATGCGCGACGGGGGCGACATCATCGCCCTCGGCCGGCACCTGGACGAGGCGGTCGCGCGCATCGAGGCGCAACTGCCCGCCGGCCTCGAACTGGCAAGGGTGGCCGACCAGCCGCGGGCCGTGCAGCGCTCGATCAACGAGTTTGTCAAGGCGCTGACCGAGGCCGTCGTCATCGTGCTGGCGGTCAGCCTGCTGTCCCTGGGCCTGCGCACCGGCATCGTGGTGGCCATCTCGATCCCGGTGGTCCTGGCGATCACCTTTCTGTTCATGCAGATCTTCGGCATCGGTCTGCACAAGATCTCGCTCGGTGCGCTGATCCTCGCCCTCGGTCTGCTGGTGGACGACGCCATCATCGCCGTGGAGATGATGGCCACGAAGATGGAGCAGGGCTGGGCGCGGGCCAAGGCGGCCAGCTTCGCGTTCACGTCCACAGCCATGCCGATGCTCTCCGGCACCCTGGTTACGGCTGCCGGCTTCCTGCCCATCGCAACGGCCGCGTCGAGCACCGGCGAATACACTCGCTCCCTGTTCCAGGTCACCGTGATCGCGCTGCTCGTCTCCTGGGTGGCGGCGGTCCTCTTCGTGCCCTACCTGGGCTTCCATCTCCTGCCCGATTTTGCCAAGCGGCGCGAGACGCCGGGAGTGCTGGCGCGCCTGCGGGCCCGGCTGCTCCCGGGCGGCGCCCCGAAGCCCGCCGAACACGACGCGGAAAACCACTACAACACGCCCTTCTATCGTGTGTTCCGGCGCTTCGTCGATGGTTGCGTGCGCTTCCGATGGCTGGTGATCGGGGCGACGCTGGTCGTCTTCATCGGCTCGATCTATGCGTTCCGCTACGTGCCCCAGCAGTTCTTTCCTGACTCGACGCGGCCGGAATTGCTGGTGGACCTGCGTCTGGCCGAGGGCGCGTCGCGCCGCGCCACACAGGCCGCGGTGGGAGAGCTGGAGACCTTCCTGAAGGACCAGCCCGGCATCGACAACTACGTGGCCTACGTGGCGTCGGGCAGCCCCCGTTTCTACCTGCCGCTCGACCAGCAGTTGCCCCAGACCAGCTTCGCCCAGTTCGTCATCCTGACGGACGGCTCCGCCGAGCGCGAGGCCCTGCGCAGCCAGCTGATCGCCCTTTATGCCGATCATCCGGGCGGTATCACGGCGGCCATCAACCGGCTCGAGAACGGCCCGCCGGTCGGCTTTCCTGTCCAGTACCGGGTGAGCGGGGCCGACTTCGATACCTTGCGCGCGGTGGCCGGCCAGGTTGCCGAGGCGATGCGCGGGCACACCGAGCTGTCGAACGTCCAGACCGACTGGGCGACGCCGTCGAAGGTCATGCGCGTACATATCGATCAGGAGCGGGCACGTCTCGTAGGCCTGTCGAGCCTCGACATCGCGCAGATTCTCGATGCCGCCCTGAAGGGCGTGACGGTGACCCAGTTCCGCGAGGGCACGGAGACCATTGATGTCCTGATCCGCGGCTCCGAGTTCGAACGGGAGCGGCCTTCCAACCTGGCCGACCTGTCGATTCCGGGCCCGAACGGCCGCATCGTGCCGCTTGCGCAGGTGGCGACGATCCGCCCGGACTTCGAGGAGGGCGTCATCTGGCGCCGTAACCGGATTCCCACCGTGACGGTCCGCGCCAACCTGTATGGCAGCGTCCAGCCGGCGGTAGTGGTGGCGCAGCTCGCCCCGGCCATCGACGCCATCCGACAGTCCCTGCCCCTCGGCTACCGCATCGAGGTGGGCGGTGCGGTGGAAGAGTCGGCCAAGGGGGGCGGCTCGGTCGCCGCGGGTGTGCCGCTGCTCTTCATCGTCGTGCTCACGGTCCTGATGATCCAGTTGCAAAGCTTTTCGCGCGTCGCGATGGTGATGCTGACCGCGCCCCTCGGGCTGATCGGCGTCACCGCAGCGTTGCTGCTCTTCGGCAAGCCCTTCGGCTTCGTCGCGATGATCGGGTCGATCGCCCTGTCGGGCATGATCATGCGCAATTCGGTGATCCTGGTGGACCAGATCGAGCAGGACCTCGAATCCGGTCTGCCGATGTGGGAGGCGATCGTCGAATCCACCGTGCGCCGCTTCCGGCCCATCATGCTGACCGCGGCGGCCGCGATTCTCGCGATGATCCCGCTGACGCGCAGCGATTTCTTCGGCCCGATGGCCGTGGCGATCATGGGCGGCCTGGCCGTCGCCACGGTACTGACGCTCATTTTCCTGCCTTCGCTGTATGCCGCGTGGTATCGCGTTCGCCGCACCGGGCGGGCGGAGCCGGCGGAATGAACGCGTTCTTGGCGGTCGTCGATTTCGCGCTCTCGGTCACCGGGCCGATCTTTGTCGTGCTGGCGCTCGGCTACTGGCTGATGCGCAGCGGGCTGATCGACGACGCCTTTGTGAATACCGGCTCCCGGCTGGTGTTCAATGTGGCTTTGCCGGCGCTGCTCTTCATCAGCATCGGCAAGACGCCGCTCTCGGACGCCGCCAACCTGGAGCTGATCGCCTTTGGCCTCTCGGGGACGATCGTGGCGTTCGTCCTGCTCGAATGGCTGGCCACCCGTCTGGTGGCCGAACCCCGCGATCGGGGCGTCGTTGTCCAGGGAGGCTTTCGTTCCAACATTGGCATCGTCGGCCTCGCCTATTGCGTCAATGCCTATGGCGATGCGGCGCTTGGCGCGGCCTCGCTCTATCTCGGCCTGGTTACGATCCTGTTCAACATCCTGGCGGTGATCACCCTCAGCCGTTCCCTGCACCAGAGCCAGGGCGCACTGGCCATGGTCAAGGGCATTGCGCGCAATCCCCTGATCATCGCCATCGGGCTGGCCCTGCCGGTATCCTGGCTGGATCTCGACCTGCCGGGCTGGGTGCTCCAGTCCGGACAATATTTTGCCAACCTGACCCTGCCTCTCGCCCTGCTGTGTACCGGCGCAGCCCTGAATTTCCGGCAACTGCGCAAGGAGGTCGCCGGGACGGCGCTGGCAGGGGTCGCCAAGCTGGTCGGCGTGCCCTTGCTGTTCGTCCTCGGGGGGCTGGCGGTGGGATTCCGGGGCATCGACCTCGGGGTCCTGTTGCTGATGTCGTCCGCGCCCACCGCGGCCGCGAGCTATGTGATGGTCCGGGCCATGAGTGGCAACGCCACGCTGGCGGCCAACATCATTGCGCTGACCACGGTCGGATCGATCCTGACGACCAGCCTGGGCGTGTTCCTGCTGCGGGGTCTCGGGTTGATGTAGCGCGCTGTCGTTGGCCCGGGCGGGGTGGCGCGGTCGTCGCGCGCGGGGGCGACAGAGCCCCTGCGGAGGTAGAATCCGCACCATGACCGATACCCCCGACCCCCGCTTCATCCACCTCCGCCTGCATACGGAATATTCGGTGTCCGACGGCATCGCGACGATCGGACAGGCCCTGGCGGCTGCGGCCGCCGATCACATGCCGGCCCTCGGCATTTCGGACCTGGGCAACCTGTTTGGCATGGTCAAGTTCTACAAGGGCGCACGGGGCAAGGGGATCAAGCCCATCGTCGGTTGCGATGTCTGGCTCACCAATGACGCCGATCGCGACAAGCCGACGCGGGTACTGCTGATCTGCCGCAACCGGTCTGGTTACGGGCAGCTGTGCGAGTTGCTCACTCGCGCCTACCTCGAGAACAAGATCCGCGGGCGGGCAGAGCTGCGCCGCGAGTGGCTCGAACAGGGGGCCGCCGCCGACCTGATCTGCCTGTCGGGCGGGATGTCCGGTGACATCGGCGTGGCGCTCGGCAATGGCAACCTGGCCCTCGCCGAGCAACTCGCCAGCGATTGGGCGCGCCTGTTTCCGGACGCCTTCTACATCGAGGTGCAGCGCGCCGGCCACGCCGGCGGCGAGGCCTACGTCCGCGACGCGGTGGTGCTGGCCGACCGGCTCGGCCTTCCGGTGGTGGCGACGCATCCCGTCCAGTTTGCCCGGCGGGAAGACTTCAAGGCCCACGAGGCTCGGGTGTGCATTGCACAGGGCTTTGTCCTGGCGGACAAGCGGCGCCCCAAGGAGTTCACCGAGGAGCAGTACTTCAAGAGCCAGGCGGAGATGTGCGAGCTGTTCGCCGACCTGCCAGAGGCGCTCGAGAATGCGGTCGAGATCGCGCGCCGCTGTTCGCTCGAGGTACAGCTCGGCAAGAACTTCCTGCCGCTTTTCCCGACCCCGGAGGGGATGACCCTCGACGACTTCCTCGTGGCAGAGGCCAAGGCTGGACTGGAGGTGCGTCTGGCCGAGCTGTATCCCAACGAGGTCGAGCGTGAGTCGGAACGGCCGCGTTACGATGAGCGCCTGAAGATTGAAACCGACACGATCATTCAGATGGGGTTTCCGGGCTACTTCCTGATCGTGGCGGACTTCATCAACTGGGCCAAGCACAACGGTGTGCCGGTGGGGCCAGGGCGGGGCTCGGGTGCCGGCTCGCTGGTGGCCTACAGCCTGCGGATCACGGACCTCGATCCGCTTGAATATGCGCTGCTGTTCGAGCGCTTCCTGAACCCCGAGCGGGTGTCGATGCCCGACTTCGACATCGATTTCTGCCAGGACAACCGCTACAAGGTCATCGAGTACGTGCGGAGCCGCTATGGGGCGGATGCCGTTTCGCAGATCGCCACCTTCGGCACGATGGCGTCGAAGGCCGTGGTGCGTGACGTGGGCCGCGTGCTAGATCTTCCCTATGGCCTGTGCGACCGGCTCTCGAAGCTGATCCCGGTCGTCCAGAACAAACCCCTGTCCCTGACCGACGCGCGGGAGCAGGAGCCGCAGATCGGCGAGCTGATGGGCGACCCGGGCGATGGCGAATCGGTCTCCGAACTGTGGGAGCTGGCGCTGCCGCTCGAAGGGCTGACACGAGGCGTCGGCATGCACGCCGGCGGCGTGCTCATCTCGCCCGGCAAGCTGACCGACTTCTGCCCCCTCTACATTGCCGATGGCGACGATGCGACGCCGGTCTCCCAGTTCGACAAGGACGATGTGGAGGCGGTCGGCCTGGTCAAGTTCGACTTCCTGGGACTGCGCAACCTCACCATCATCGAACTGGCCCTGAAGTACGTCGAGCAGCTCACCGGCGAGCGTCCCGACCTGATGGCCCTCGGATTCGAGGACCCGGCGGCCTATCAGGTACTGAAGGACGCCAACACCACGGCGATCTTCCAGGTGGAATCGGACGGCATGAAGAAGCTTCTCAAGAAGCTTCAGCCGGACCGCTTCGAGGACATCATCGCCGTGCTGGCCTTGTATCGGCCGGGTCCGCTGGGTTCGGGGATGGTGGACGACTTCATCCTCCGGAAGAAGGGCCAGCAGGAGATCGACTACTTCCATCCCGACCTTCAGGCCTGCCTCGAGCCCACCTACGGCGTCATCGTCTACCAGGAGCAGGTGATGCAGATCTCCCAGATTATCGGGGGATACACATTGGGTGGCGCCGACATGCTGCGGCGCGCGATGGGCAAGAAGAAGCCGGCCGAGATGGCGAAGCATCGCGAGATCATCCGTGATGGTGCGATCAAGCAGGGATACGACCCGGCGCTGGCGGAACACCTTTTCGACCTGATGACGAAGTTCGCGGAGTACGGCTTCAACAAGTCGCACACCGCCGCCTACGCCGTAGTGACCTACCATACGGCCTGGCTCAAGGCCTATCACTGCGCAGCCTTCATGGCGGCGACGATGTCGTCCGATCTGGACAATACCGACACCGTCAAGATCTTCTTCGAGGACACGCTCGCCAACGGCATCACCGTGCTGCCGCCGGACGTCAATGCCTCCCACTACCGGTTCGTGCCGACGGACCCGAAGACGGTCCGCTATGGCCTGGGCGCGGTGAAAGGGGTTGGGGAGCCGGCCGTGCTGGCCATCATTGCCGCGCGAGAGGCCGATGGCCCGTTTGCCGACCTGTTCGATTTCTGCGCACGGGTTGACCGGCGCCTGGTGAACCGTCGCGTGGTCGAGGCGCTGATCCGGGCCGGTGCGTTCGATCCGATCGAGGGGCCCAAGGGGCACGACCGTGCCCGACTGCTGGGCACCGTGCCGGTTGCCATGGAGGCGGCCGAGCAGGCCGCAGCCAACGCGGCCCAATGCGGGCTGTTCGACGCCTTGCCGGAGTCGGCCGGGCCTCCGGCCGACTATGCCAATGTGCGGGCATGGAGCGAAAAGGAGCTGCTGAAGGAAGAGAAGACGGCGATCGGTTTCTTCCTTTCGGGTCACCCATTCAATGCCTACAAGGAAGAAGTGCGGCGCTTCGTGCGGCGCCCGCTGTCACGCCTCGAGGCGAGCAAGGACATTGCGACCGTGGCTGGCGTCGTGATGGAGGTGCGGGCCAAGATGACGGCCCGCGGCAAGATCGCCTTTGTGTTGATCGACGATGGCAGCGAGCCGCGCGAGGTATCGGTGTTCTCCGAGCTGTTCGAGCGCGAACGCGACCGGATCGTGGTCGACGAGGTGCTGGTGGCCGACGTCAAGGTCAGCAATGACGATTTCTCTGGCGGGCTGCGGGTCGTGGCCGACCGGCTGATGTCGCTTGGCGAGGCCCGCGCCCGCTTCGCGCGCGGCCTGCAGATCCGCCTCAACGGCGAAGTCGCCGAGGCGGGTGGTGCCGTGGCGGCGGTCGAGCGCCTGCAGGGCCTCCTGTCGCCCTTCCGCGAGGGCGACTGTCCGGTTAGCGTGTGCTACCGGAATGCCGACGCCCAGGCGGAACTGCCGCTCGGGGGCGCGTGGAAGGTGCGCCCGGAAGATGCGCTGCTCGAGGGACTGCGCGACTGGCTTGAGCCTGCCGCCGTCGAGGTCATCTACGCGGGCTGATCCGCGCGCATGCGTCAGACCGTGGCGCGGAACTCGAATCTGTCGTGGCCAGAGTCCTCTGAGTCGTGGATCTCGATGTCCTCGACCCGCGCCTCCGGCGGACCCTGGTAGGCCCATTCGATGAAGGCCTGGACTGCCAGCAAGGGCCCGTTGACGACCGCTTCGACAGAGCCGTCGCGTCGGTTGCGGACCCAGCCGGTCAAGCCGTGCGCGACGGCCGCGCTTTGCGCCGATGCGCGGTAGTACACGCCCTGTACCTTGCCCCTGATGGTCAGGTGGCGACAGATGAAATCCTGCATTCCCTCTCCCCTCCCGCCCCTCCGGGCCACCAGCCTCAGGGGGCGTCTTGTACGGGACGTATCGACTGGGCGCGCAGCAGCGCGTCTGTGATGTTGCCCGCGATATTGTCGTCGCCAAGCTGTGCGAGGAAGCCTGACCGGCGGATCAGGGATCCCGGCTGGGCATTGAGGTCGCACAGGACGAGCGATGCGCCCCTTTTTAGCAGATTCCGGTGCAGGGTTTGAAGTATGTCGAGGCCAGTGGTGTCGATGTTCAGCACCTTGTCCAGATCGAGTATTACCACGTCGGGGTGGCCATCGGCATCGAGCAGCAGGGTTTCGAGCTTGTTGGCGGCACCGAAGAACAGGCTGCCGTGGATCTTGTAGGCGAGGATGCGGTGACTGCCATCCGCGCGGGCCAGGGCCTCGACACCATAATGGTCCTCGAGGGGGATGCGCTCGATGCGGGTCAGGTCGGAGATGCGATAGATGAAGAACAGGCTCGCCAGCACCATGCCGATCTCGACCGCGAGGGTCAGATCGAACACCACGGTGATCAGGAAGACGCCGAGCAGGATGGTCCGGTACTGGGCGGAGTAGCGGCGCAGTTCCGCCGGCGCAAAGGCGTGCCATTCGCCCATGTTGATCGATACGACCACCACGATCGCCGACAGCGTCGCCAGGGGAATATGGCGTGCCAGCGGTGCCAGCAGCAGGACCACCGCCAGCAGGACGAGGGCATGCACCATACCGGCCACCGGGGTGCGCCCTCCCGACCGGATGTTGGTGGCCGTACGGGCGATCGCACCGGTGGCCGCGAAGCCGCCAAACAGCGGGGCGACTACGTTGGCCACGCCCTGGGCCAGTAATTCCTGGTTGGGGTCGTGTCGGTCGTCGATCCGGTTGTCGGCCACCCGTGCCGACAGCAGTGACTCGATCGCGCCGAGCAGGGCGATGGTCAGCGCAGGTGCCACGAGCTTGCCGAGCTCGGACAGGTTCAGCGCGGGCAGGCCCAGCTCGGGCAACTGCTGGGGGATGCCGCCGAAGCGGGAGCCGATGGTCTCGACCGGTAGCGCCAGCAGGGCGTTGGCGGCGGTCGCCACGATCAGCACGCCGAGCGGCCCGGGTAGACGACGCATCCACGCCAGTCGTTGTGCCAGCCGGTTCCACCCCAGCAGGACGGCCAGCGAGGCGACCGCCAGGGCCAGGGTGGGCAGATGGATCGTGTGCAGATGGCCGACGAGCGTCGCCACCTTGCCGAAGAAGTCGCCAGGCAGGAGGTCGATCGACAGTCCCAGGAAATCCTTCACCTGCGACAGGAAGATGACGACCGCAATGCCGTTGGTAAAGCCGGTGACTACCGAGATCGGGATGAAGCGGATCATGCTGCCCAGGCGGAAG
Organism: Rhodocyclaceae bacterium; assembly: GCA_050303815.1. Lineage (GTDB taxonomy): Bacteria > Pseudomonadota > Gammaproteobacteria > Burkholderiales > Rhodocyclaceae > Cognatazoarcus. The sequence goes on along the minus strand of JBNLCM010000004.1, from coordinate 10,605 downwards.
GCGCCCATCGCCACGAGCATCAGGCCGGCCAGCATCGTCGCGACCAGCAGGTTCTGCACACCGTAGTCGGCAACGATGCCGTAGATGATGGGAATGAAGGCGCCGGTTGGCCCGCCGATCTGGACTCGAGACCCGCCCAGCAGTGAAATCAGGAAGCCCGCGACGATCGCGGTCCAGATGCCCGCCGTCGGGCTCATGCCGCTCGCGATCGCGAAGGCCATGGCCAGCGGCAGCGCCAGGACGCCGACCGTCGCGCCGGATGAAGCGTCTTGCAGGAACTGCCCGCGGTTGTAGGCGGGCAGGGTGTCGAGCAGCTTGGGGTGGAACCGAAAGTCCATGGGAGTCTCCGCGGGTTCTGCCGGACGGCCTGGACGGCCGCCTACGTCAGTCAAAAGGCGGAGCGCTCCCGGGACCAGTGCGATGCTGGACCATCCAGCGTTTGCTTGCGGTCAGAGGCATGCTGCGACGGGCGTGCGGCTCATTTGACCCGCATGCCGGGCAGGGCGCCGTCGTCGGGGGACAGGATGAACAGTCCCGGACCGTCACCCGAGGCGGCCAGCACCATCCCCTCGGACATCCCGAATTTCATCTTGCGTGGTGCCAGATTGGCCACCATCACGGTCAGGCGCCCGGTCAGCGCGGCCGGATCGTAGGCCGACTTGATGCCAGCGAAGACTTGGCGCGGCTTGTCTTCGCCGATGTCCAGCGTCAGGCGGATCAGCTTGTCGGCACCGTCCACGTGCTCGGCACTGACGATTCGCGCGATGCGAAGGTCCACCTTGGCGAAATCATCGATCTGGATCGTCGGGCGGCTGGCGTCCTGGGCGTCCGTGTGCGCCTGGTGTTCGGCGTGGCGCTGCTGTGACGACGCCGGCTGGGGCGCCTGGGTGGCCGGCGCGAGGGATTCCCGGTTCGCCTCCAGCAGCGCGTCGATCTGCTTGCGCTCGACGCGCTTCATCAGGTGCTGGTACGTGTTGATCGTGTGGCCCTCAGGCAGCGGGGTGGCCACGTCCTGCCAGGTGATCGGGGCGATGGCGAGGAAGACCTCGACTTCGTGGCTCAGGGACGGTAGGACCGGCTTGAGGAACCCGGCCAGCGCCTTGAATAGCGACAGCGCCGTCGAGCAGACCGTGTGCAGACGCGCCTCCTGGCCCTCGGCCTTGGCCAGTTCCCATGGCTTCTCGTCGTTGACATACTGGTTGGCCACGTCCGCGAGACGCATGATGTCGCGTAGCGCCCGGCCGAAATCGCGCGCCTCGAAAGCGCGCGCAATGTCCCCGCTGGCTGTCGCGTTCGCGCAGGGCTCGAAGACCGCCATGTCACATGCCGTCAAGCGGCCATCGAAGCGCTTGGCGATGAAGCCCGCGCAGCGGCTGGCTATGTTGACGAACTTGCCCACCAGGTCCGAATTGACCTTGGCAATCATGTCGTCTAGTGACAGGTCCACGTCTTCCATGCTGCCATTCGACTTCGACGCGAAGTAATAGCGCAGCCATTCGGGGTTGAGGCCCTGTGTCATGTAGGAGTGGGCGGTGATGAAGGTGCCACGGCTCTTGCTCATCTTGGCGCCGTCAACGGTCAGGAAGCCATTGACACACAGCTGGGACGGCGCACGGTAGCCGGAAAAATGCAGCATCGCCGGCCAGAACAGGGCGTGGAAGTAGAGGATGTCCTTGCCGATGAAATGCACCAGTTCGGTGCCGGCCGCGTCGGCGGCCTTGGCCTCCGTGAACGCGTCGACATCGATGTCGTCGCGCTTCGACGCGAGGTTGCGGAAGCTGGCGAAGTAGCCGATCGGCGCGTCGAGCCAGACGTAGAAGTACTTGCCGGGCGCGTCGGGGATCTCGAAACCGAAATACGGCGCGTCGCGCGAGATGTCCCAGTCGGACAAGGTGTTTTCACCTTCGCTGCCCAGCCATTCCTTCATCTTGTTGGCGGCTTCGCCAGGCAGCCGCACGACGCCGCGGTGGTTGCTGCCAGTGGTCCATTGGCGCAGGAACGCGACCGCCGAGGGGTCCGACAGGCGGAAGAAGTAGTGGTCTGACTGCTTCAGGACAGGGGTCGCGCCGGAGACGGCCGAGACGGGGTTCTTCAGGTCCGTCGGGGCGTAGGCGGCTCCGCATACTTCGCAGTTGTCGCCGTACTGGTCTGCGGCGCCACATTTCGGGCATTCGCCCTTGATGAAGCGGTCGGGCAGGAACATCGACTTGACCGGATCGAAATACTGCTCGATCGATCGCGTGTCGATCAGGCGGGCGGCCTGGAGCTTCTGGTAGATGTCTTCCGCGTACCAGCGGTTCTCGTCGGAGTGGGTCGAATGATAGTTGTCGAAGGCAACACCGAATGCCGTGAAGTCGCGAAGGTGCTCGCCATGGACCCGGGTGATCAGGGCCTCCGGCGTGATGCCTTCCTTTTCGGCGCGCAACATGACCGGTGTGCCATGCGTGTCGTCCGCACAGACGTAATGCACCGTGTGGCCACACATGCGCTGGAAGCGGACCCAGATGTCGGCCTGGATGTAGCCGACCAGATGGCCGAGGTGGATGTCCCCGTTGGCGTAGGGAAGGGCGTTGGTAACGAGGATCTGGCGCGACATGGGGGAACCGGCAGGAAAAGGATCCAGTTTATCAAACCGTGCCCACGCCGGATCACCCCGGCCGCGTGTTCCGCCTCAGTCTTCGGCCGGCGTCACGATGATTTCGATGCGGCGGTTGGCTGCGCGACCCTTGGCGGTGGCGTTGTCCGCGATGGGCGCGTGCTCGCCCCGCCCTTCGGCCTGCATCTTGTCGGCGGACAGGCCGCGCCGCGCAAGATAGTCGAGCACCGAGCTGGCCCGCTTGAGGGAAAGCTCCTGGTTGAAGAGCTCGCGCCCGACGCTGTCAGTGTGGCCCTCGACGACCACGCGCCAACCCGGGTGCTCGATCAGGGCGTCCGCGATGCGGTCGAGGATCGGCTGGGCGGGTTCGCTGACTTCGCGACTCCCCGAGGCGAAGGCAATGGAGCCGGGCAGGGTCAGGCGCACGCTACCCTCAGGGCCATCGGCGAGCTGCGCGCCGCTTTCGGCGAGCAGTGCCCGGACTTCGCCCGACAGCTCGGGCACGGCAGGCGCCTGCGGGGGCGCTTGCACGGGTGCGGCGGTCTGGGTGGCGGGGGCGGGCTCGGGGGCGGCTTGCGGGGCGGGGCCCGTCGAGGCGCACGCGGCCAGCAGCGACGCGAGCAGGCAGACGACCGGAGTGCCAAACTTCATAAAGGGGTCTCCATCTCTTGTTCCAGAAAGTCCGGCGGCCGGGGCCGCGCTGGGGAATAAACCACACCTTGCCCGGCAAAGCGAACCGCTGCCGCGATGCGGGAGTATCGCGGACTTGGGTATCATTCAACGGCAGCGCAAGCAAGTTCCTCAGTCAAATTGCGTTTCCACGGAGAGAAAGATGAGTATCACGGCCGATCAGGTCACCGACGCACTCAAGACAATCAAGGACCCGAACACGGCCCGCGAGATCGCTACGGGCAGGGCGGTTCGCCGTCTCGACGTGTCCGGCGACGACGTGACGCTCGAGATCGAGATCGGATACCCGGGGAAGAGCCAGCTCGAGTTACTGGGGCGCCTGGTCGAGGACGGCCTCCGCGCAGTCCTGCCGACGATTGGCAAGGTGACCGTATCAATCCGCAGCCATGTCGTGGCCCACGCCGTCCAGCACGGGGTCAAGCTGCTGCCGGGCGTGAAGAACATCATCGCCGTCTCGTCGGGCAAGGGCGGTGTGGGGAAAAGCACCACGGCGGCCAATCTGGCGCTTGCCCTGGCCGCCGAGGGGGCGCGCGTCGGCGTGCTCGACGCGGACATCTATGGTCCGTCCCAGCCTCAGATGCTCGGCATCGGCGACCAGCGACCGGAGACGCTCGACGGCAAGAGCATGGAGCCTCTGACGGCCTACGGCATGCAGGTGATGTCGATCGGCTTCCTGATCGACATGGAGACCCCGATGGTCTGGCGCGGCCCGATGGCCACCCAGGCGCTCAAGCAGATGCTGTCCGAGACCAACTGGAAAGAGCTCGACTACCTCGTGGTCGACATGCCGCCGGGAACCGGCGACATCCAGCTCACGCTATCCCAGAGCGTGCCGGTGACCGGCTCCGTCATCGTCACCACGCCCCAGGACATCGCGCTGCTGGATGCGCGCAAGGGCCTCAAGATGTTCGAGAAGGTAGGCATTCCAATCCTTGGCGTGGTCGAGAACATGTCGATCCATATCTGTTCGAACTGTGGCCACTCGGAGCACATCTTCGGCCAAGGGGGAGGTCAGCGCATGTGCGACGATTACGGCATTCCCTTCCTGGGCGACCTGCCGCTAGATCTCGGAATCCGCGAGCAGGCCGACTCGGGCGCGCCGACCGTGGCGGCCGATCCGGACGGCAAGATTGCAGAAGCCTACAAATCCATCGCGCGGCGGGTAGCCGTGGCCGTGGCCCTAAAGGCCAAGGACATGACCAGCCGCTTCCCGAACATCGTCGTTCAGAACACCTGATTTCCGGTTCGCTGTCGCTTCGCCGCCCGGCGGTCTGTATTGCTGACCGGGCAGCGATTAGAATACCGCCCGTTTATCCGGTTGCCCTGGCCCGCTGGAGGGGTCGGTCGAAATGTCCCTCAAGTCCGACAAGTGGATTCGGCGCATGGCCGAGGAGCACGGCATGATCGAGCCGTTCGCGCCTGATCTGGTGCGCCAGAACGAGGGTGGCAAGATCGTGTCGTACGGCACCTCGAGCTACGGCTACGACGTCCGCTGCGCGAACGAATTCAAGATCTTCACGAACATCAACTCGACGATCGTCGACCCGAAGGAGTTCGACTCGGGAAACTTCGTGGATTTTGATGGCGACGTCTGCATCATTCCGCCGAACAGCTTCGCGCTGGCCCGGACGGTAGAGTACTTTCGCATCCCGCGAAGCGTGCTGACCGTCTGCCTCGGCAAGAGCACCTATGCGCGCTGCGGGATCATCGTGAACGTCACGCCGCTGGAACCCGAATGGGAAGGGCACGTGACGCTCGAGTTCTCGAATACCACCCCCCTGCCGGCACGCATCTACGCCAACGAAGGGGTTGCCCAGATGCTGTTCTTCGAGTCGGACGAGGTCTGCGAAACTTCGTACCGGGATCGGGGCGGCAAGTACCAGGGGCAGCGCGGCGTGACGCTGCCCAAGATCTGAGGTGGCCGGGCCGCCCTGAGACGGTCTCCTCTGAAACCACCCACTCCGATTCCGCCCGCAGGCGGACCGCTGATGCCCGGGGGCGCCGTGTCCGCGGGCATTCTCCATTGAAGGGAGAGTTGCGATGAGATTTCACTTCCCGATCATTGTCATCGACGAGGACTACCGCTCCGAGAACACCTCGGGGCTGGGCATTCGTGCGCTGGCCAAGGCGATCGAGAACGAGGGCATGGAAGTGCTCGGCGTGACCAGCTACGGCGACCTGTCCTCGTTCGCCCAGCAGCAGAGCCGGGCGTCAGCCTTCATTCTGTCGATCGACGACGAGGAGTTCTCGTCGCCGGAGGCAGCGAGTAAGGCCATCGATGATCTGCGTGCCTTCGTCGTCGAGATTCGGCATCGCAACGCCGACATCCCGATCTTCCTGCACGGCGAGACGAGGACTTCGCGGCATATCCCGAACGAAGTGCTGCGCGAGATGCATGGCTTCATCCACATGTTCGAGGACACGCCCGAGTTCATCGCACGCTACGTCGTGCGCGAGGCCCGCGTCTATCTCGACAGCCTGCCGCCCCCGTTCTTCCGGGCGCTGACGCACTACGCGGCCGACGGATCGTATTCCTGGCACTGCCCGGGCCATTCGGGCGGCGTCGCCTTCCTGAAGAGCCCGGTTGGGCAGATGTTCCACCAGTTCTTCGGCGAGAACATGCTGCGGGCGGATGTGTGCAATGCGGTTGACGAACTGGGGCAGTTGCTCGACCACACGGGCCCTGTGGCGGCCTCGGAACGCAACGCCGCGCGCATCTGCAATTCGGACCACCTGTTCTTCGTGACGAACGGGACCTCCACGTCGAACAAGGTCGTATGGCATTCGACGGTCGCGCCGGGCGACATCGTCGTGGTTGACCGCAACTGCCACAAGTCGGTGCTGCACGCCATCGTGATGACCGGGGCAGTGCCGGTGTTCCTGATGCCGACCCGTAACCACTACGGCATCATCGGTCCGATTCCCCGGGAGGAGTTTGCCTGGGAGAATATCCGACGCAAGATCGAGGCCAATCCCTTTGCGACGGACAAGAACGCCAAACCGCGCGTCCTGACGATTACGCAGAGCACCTACGATGGCGTGCTCTACAACGTGGAAGAGATCAAGGAGTTGCTCGACGGCAAGATCGACACGCTCCACTTTGACGAGGCGTGGTTGCCGCATGCCGCTTTTCATGACTTCTACGGGGACTATCACGCGATCGGTGCGGATCGGCCGCGGTGCAAGGACTCTATGATCTTTTCGACCCAGTCGACGCACAAGCTGCTGGCGGGTCTGTCCCAGGCATCGCAGATTCTGGTGCAGGAGTCACAGGACCGGAAGCTTGACCGGCACTTGTTCAACGAGGCCTACCTGATGCATACGTCGACGTCGCCGCAGTACGCAATCATCGCGTCATGCGATGTTGCTGCCGCGATGATGGAGCCCCCTGGGGGCACTGCCCTGGTGGAAGAGTCGATTGCCGAGGCGCTCGATTTCCGCCGGGCAATGCGCAAGGTGGATGAGGAGTTCGGCGTCGACGAGTGGTGGTTCCGTGTCTGGGGGCCGGACTATCTGTCCGAAGACGGGCTTGCGGAGCGTGACGACTGGACACTGCGGGCGGGCGAGCGCTGGCACGGATTCGGCAACCTGGCGCCGGGCTTCAACATGCTCGATCCGATCAAGGCCACCCTGATCACCCCGGGCCTGGACGTGGATGGCGACTTTGCGGAGTGGGGCATCCCGGCAGGCGTGTTGACCAAGTACCTCGCCGAGCACGGCATCGTCGTCGAGAAGACCGGCCTGTACTCGTTCTTCATCATGTTCACGATCGGCATTACCAAGGGTCGCTGGAACACGATGGTCACCGAACTGCAACAGTTCAAGGACGACTATGACCGCAACCAGCCGCTGTGGCGGGTGATGCCCGAGTTCATCGCACGCCATCCGCGCTACGAGAAGATCGGACTCAAGGATCTGTGCGAACGGATCCACAGCTTCTATAAAGCCAATGACGTGGCCCGGCTGACGACGGAGATGTACCTCTCAGACATGGTGCCGGCCATGCGGCCGGCTGACGCGTTTGCGCGCATGGCGCACCGAGAGATCGAGCGGGTGCCGATCGATGAACTCGAAGAGCGTGTCACGGCCATGCTGGTCACGCCGTATCCGCCCGGGATCCCATTGCTGATTCCTGGCGAGCGCTTCAATCGAACGATAGTTCGCTATTTGCAGTTCGTACGCGAGTTCAACGAGCAGTTCCCTGGCTTCGAGACCGATGTCCACGGTCTCGTCGCCAATGAGGAGGAAGGCGTCAGGCGCTACTACGTAGACTGCGTCAGGCAGGACTGAGTCGCTGGTACTCGACGAAGTCGAAGGCGTGGTCGTTGTCAGCGTCCGCCATGTGATGTTCGCGAGCGATTTCCCGGAATGCTGCGCGGTCCCAGTCCGGGAAGAACGCATCGGCCTCGACCTGGGCGTCGACCTCCGTCAGCAGCAGGCGGTCCGCGATGGGCAGGGCGAGTCGATAGATCTGCTCCCCGCCGATCACGAATGCGCTCGCGGCCCCGCTGGCCAGTTCGAGCGCCTCGTCGAGCGACCCTGCAGTCTCGGCCCCGTGCAATGCTCGCTGGGGTTCCCGGGTAATCACGATGCTTCTTCTGCCTGGCAGCGGCCGACCCAGAGAGTCCCAGGTCTTGCGACCCATGACGATCGGACTGCCCATGGTCGTTGCCTTGAAACGCATCAGATCCTTGCGCAGGCGCCACGGCAGGCGGTTGTCGATGCCAATGCCGCCACCGTGGGCGACGGCGGCTATGACGACGAGCTCCGGGCGTTCGCTCATACCGCCACCGGCGCCGCGATATGGGGGTGCGGGTCGTAACCTTCCAGTATGAAGTCCTCGAAACGGAAGTCTCCGATTTCCCGGACCTCGGGATTGATCCGCAAGTGAGGTTGGGCCCTAGGTGCCCGAGTCAATTGCAGCCGGGCCTGATCAAGGTGATTGACGTAGAGGTGGCAGTCGCCACCAGTCCAGACGAAATCGCCGGGTTTAAGCTGGCAGACCTGCGCAACCATGTGGGTCAGCAGGGCGTACGACGCAATGTTGAACGGCACTCCGAGGAAGATGTCGGCGCTGCGCTGGTACAGCTGGCATGAGAGCCTGCCACCGGCTACATAGAACTGGAACAGGGCGTGACAGGGCGGCAGCGCCATCCGGTCCACCTCCCCCGGGTTCCAGGCCGACACGATATGGCGACGCGAGTCCGGGTTGCGGCGAATGCCTTCCACGAGCCTGGTGATCTGATCGACCTCACCGCCGTCACCGCTCGACCAGCGTCGCCATTGCTTGCCGTAGACCGGTCCGAGCTCGCCGGATTCGTCTGCCCAGTCGTCCCAGATTGAGACGCCGTTCTCCTTGAGGTAACGGATATTCGTCTCCCCCCGCAGGAACCACAGCAATTCGTGAATGATCGAGCGGGTATGGAGCTTCTTGGTCGTCAAGAGCGGGAAGCCCGAATCGAGCGGAAATCGCATCTGCCAACCGAACACGGACAATGTGCCGGTGCCGGTCCTGTCGTCCTTGCGATGACCGTGATCCAGCACGTGCTGCATCAGTTCCAGGTACTGCTTCATAGAATGCTTGCCCTCATCCGGGTAGTTCCAGTCGGGATTATATGGGCTGGCGCCAGGAGTCCGTTCATGCGGGGGGTGACTGCCGTCCGGCGGGCGGTGCCCGTAGCGCAGGGGGGGGCATGTGATAAATTCCATTGCGTTGAAGGGGGGACGGTCGATTGGCTGCTGGAGTGTCGAGTGTTGCAGGCAGGTTGGGGGCCGTCGATGGCTTGATACGTGCAATGCGCGTGCCTACCGACCAGGCGGACAGCCGTGCCCTGATCGACACCGCGGCCTCGGCCGTCGAGCACTGTGCTGCCGGTCTGGTGAGTCAGGGTGTTGGCGCGGTCACGCGTCTCTTCCAGTTTGATGAACTCGCCATGCCGCACCTGCGGCGCCTGACGTGCGACTATCTGCTGACCCGCGGCGAACCCGCCGGCAACGCGGCTGACTGGCAGGTCGGCAACGCCTTTCTGACCAGCCTGGTCGGGGCCTATCGGGCAGCTTCCGGAAGCGAGCACGGTGGGCGCATGCAGCGTGGCATGCAGCTGGAACTGATGGTTCGGCAGTTGCGATCGATCGGTAGCCTCCTCAAGTGGCGGGCGATGTCTTATTACGCAGCCGACGTGTCGCTGTGGCGCGAGGCTGCGGCAACCTTTCGAGCTGCGCGCGCTGCCGGACTGGCCGGTCGCCAGGTGGCCATGCGTCAGGATCGCGCGGCGCAGACCTCCGTTGAGCGGGAGATGGCGAGGTTGATTGCGCTGTCGTCAGCCGGTCTGGACCAGATGCCGCCCGGCTCGATTGATGTGACCGATCGGATCATCCGCTATGCACTCCCCGCCTTCCGATTGCTGGCCTCGCCGCAGGAGGGGGTGCGCTATTGCTTCGACCTGGCCGACAATGGGCCGCCACGGCGTGTCGACAGCATGGCTCAGGATGGCGGGGACGCCCTCTACCTGTGGTGCGAGGAGGCGGTCGGCGTGCTCGAGGAGCTCGGCAGCGTCGTGTCGAGAGGGCTTGTGCCGGCGGCGCTGTCGGACGGATCGGTTCCCCGTGAGACCGTACTCGGCGGTGTCTATCATCTGCGCCGCCTGTGGGCTGGCCCGCGTCGGGTTCGGCGGCACCGGAGGCATCCGCTTACAGGCAAGCTGCGCGCGCTGATGGGTATCAAGCGGCTGCAGTCGCAACTGGCGGAGCGGGTCATCGAGCCCGAGCAGGCGTGGCACTGGGACATGCTCGACGTGAGTCGGAACGGGGTGGGCATCCTGGTGCCTGCCGCCGATTGCGAGCGGATCTCGGTAGGCGATATCCTCGGAGTGCAGGCTGAGGATGGAGAGACCTGGCACGTCGGCGTTGTCAGGCGGATCGTTCGCGTTGAGGGTGGTGAGGGCATCGTCGGGATGGAGACGATTGCCAAATCAGTGACTACCGCGTCCATTGATAACGGCAAGGCGCTGTCGGATGCCCTGGTCTGCGATCCCGTTCGGCGGGGCGGTTCGGTTCGCATCGCTCATCCGCCAGGCGACGCCGGAGCGGGTGACCTGGTGTTCCTCAGTCAATCCGGACGAGTCTGCAAGTTGCGCCGGCTATCGACGTTGGTGCGCGGCGCTGGTTACGAGCTGTCCAGCTACCACGTTCTGTAGAAGCCTGGTTGAGATGGGGACGTTCGCCGTCGTCCCTGCATCAGGATCATGGCTTTTCGACACGCCTCATTGTCGGCCCGCAGCGAGCCGACGACACCATCACATTGGTCCCCGATAGAGCGG
>JBNLCM010000003.1:0-1613 GCA_050303815.1 Rhodocyclaceae bacterium | reverse complement strand
CACAACGAGCACGTCGCCTGGGGCCTCACCACCACCCACAGCGACACCCAGGATTTCTTCATCGAGCGCATCTCGCCGGACAACCCCGACCAGTACCTGACCCCGGAAGGCGTCGAGGACTTCAAGGTGCGCGACGAGTTCATCCGCCTGACCGGTGGCGAGTCCGTCACCCTGGTGGTGCGGGAGACGCGCCACGGCCCGGTGATGAGCGACGTCATTCCGGAAGGCTCCAGCGAGACCGGCGCGGTGCTCTCCCTCGCCTGGCCTGCCCTGCGCGCCGACGACCGTACCCCGGATGCGCTCTACGGCATGAACCATGCGCAGGATTGGGCCGAGTTCCGCGAATCGCTCCGCCAGTTCCACGCGCCGCAGCAGAACGTCGTCTATGCCGACACGGCCGGAAACATCGGATTCCTGGCACCGGCCCGTGTGCCGGTCCGCCGCGCCGGCAACGGCCAGTACCCGGTGCCCGGCTGGAGCGGCGAATTCGACTGGATCGGCTTCGTGCCCTTCGAGGAACTGCCGTCCCGGGACAACCCGCGCAGCGGCGTGATCATCAATGCCAACAACAAGATCGTGCCCGACAGCTTCCCGCATCTCATCGCCGTCGACTGGCCGCCGCCCTATCGCGCCCAGCGCATCGGCGCGGTCCTGTCCGGCGCCGCGGGCAGTCACAACGTCACCGACTCCGTGGTGCTGCAACAGGACATCGTCGCCAATGCCGCCGACACCATCCTGCCCCACCTGCTGGCTGTGACGCCGATCAGCCTGCGGGGCCGCCAGGCGACCGCGCTGCTACGCTCCTGGGACCGGCAGATGCACCGCAATGCGCCCGAGCCACTGATCTTGCAAGCCTGGGTCTGGGCCCTGGGGAAAGCGATCCTGGAAGACGAACTCGGCCCCGACTACCTGGAATACCTCGACGGCGGCACCTATACCCTGGAACGCATGCTGGCCGCGGACAGCCAGTGGTGCGATTCTGTCGTCAGCGACTCGGTCGAGGGCTGCGATGCCCAGGTGCAGAAGGCCCTGGAAGACGCCCTGGACCTGCTGGAAGAGCGCTTCGGCGACGACATGTCCGCCTGGCGCTGGGGCGACGCCCACGTGGCGCGCTTCGACCACCCGGTCCTGAGCCGCATCCCCGTGATCGGCCCCTACTTCAGCTACGGCGTCGAGACCGACGGCGGCAACGATACAGTCAATCGGGCCTCGCCCCGCCTGGGCGGCAGTGCCGAGCACCTTTTCGAGGATGTCCACGGTGCCGGCTTCCGCGCGGTCCATGACCTGAGCGACCTCGAGCGATCGCGCTGCATGATCGCCACCGGACAGTCCGGCAATCCGCTCTCCGACCGCTACGGCAGCCTGGCCCCGCGCTGGCGCGACGGGTTGACCGTGTCGCTGGCTCCGGAAACCTGGGCGCTGGCAAGACAGCTTACCTTGCTGCCCGGCCAAAAATAGCGAACCATTACATTGCGAGGTGCCGCCGAACGGCACCGGACCCGGGGGACAAGGCCTTGACCACGACCATCGACGACATCCGCAAGGCGGCAGAAGCCCTCAAAGGGCAGGTCATCCGCACCCCGCTGGTGCCCGCGGCCCGCATGTCGGAGGTC
>JBNLCM010000002.1:0-41962 GCA_050303815.1 Rhodocyclaceae bacterium | reverse complement strand
GGCGCACGTCCTTGAACGGGAAATAGGCCAGCGCGCCGACAGCGCGGATGTTGGCATCGAGCGTCTCGACCTGCTGGCGCGAGACCGGATCCTTGATGCCCTCGTCCCAGTGGTCGGTCGGCGTGTTGTGGTCCGCCGTGGCGACGATCGAACCGATGCGCCACGGCTTGCGTCCGGCCAGCTTGAGGCCCTCGAAGGCCTGCGGGCTGGTGACTTCGTGGATCAGGTGGCGATCGATGTAGATCAGCGCGGTGCCGTCGGACTCCTCGTGCACCACGTGACTGGACCACAGTTTTTCGTACAGCGTCTGCGCTTGCATCCCGAACTTCCGGAATTTTTGGGGATGCCGATTATGTCACGGCCGGGCTGCATTTGACAGGCGCGCCGGGGGCAAAAAACTCAAGGTTTTCCCGAACTTGCCGCGCGATAGAGGGGCATCACCCGCTCCGCATAGCGGGCCAGGTCCTTCTGTCTCGTTTCGTGCGACGGGTGGGTCGACAGGAACTGCGGCGGACTGCCCTGGGAGGCCTTGGCCATCTTCTTCCACAGCCCGACCGCCGCATACGGATCGTAGCCGGCGCGGGCCGCCAGCTCGACGCCGATGCGGTCGGCCTCGGTCTCGTGCAGGCGCGAATTCGGCAGCTCGAACGTGACCTTGGCGAGCGAGCCCATCAAGTCGTTGCCGGCCTGGCCGATGCCGAGTGCCGCACCGACGATCGCCACGCCGAGGTTGGTGGCCATCGCGCGCGACACCCGTTCACGCGCGTGCTCGCGCAGCGCATGCGCGATCTCGTGCCCCATCACCGCGGCGATCTCGGCATCGTTCAGTTGGAGCTTGTCGATCAGGCCCGAGTAGAAGGCGATCTTGCCGCCGGCCATGCACCAAGCGTTGAGCTGGTCGGACTTGAGCACGTTGACCTCCCACTGCCACTTCGCCGCATCGGGGCGAAACACCGTGGTCTGCGGAATCAGCCGCCGGGCGACCGCCCGCACGCGCTTCAATTGCGCGGCATCGCGGTTCAAGGCCTTCTTTTCCTTCGCCGCGGCGATCACCTGCTTGTACTGCTGGGCCGAGGCCTGCTCGATCTCGGCCGACGAGACCAGCATCGACTGGCTGCGATCGATGCCGACCTCGCCGCCACGGGTGGTCTGCACCGACTGGCAGGCCGACAGCAGTACCGTTCCGATCGCCAGCGCCGCGCCGGCGAGCATCCTCCGAATCCTCATGCCCCTACTCCATCCTGTCCCGTTGTCAGATACGACCGCTTCAGTCCGAATAAGATCAGCAGCAAGCCGGCCAATGCGAAGCCCGAGCCCACGGTATAGGTCCAGGCCGCGCCGAGCGGATCCCACAGGTAGCCGCTGACCAGTCCGCCCAGCATGCCGCCGGCGCCGAACGACAGGCTGCCATACAGCGCCTGGCCGCGCGACTGGGCGCGCCCCGGAAACCATTCGTGGATCGCGGCGATTGCAGCCGCATGATAGGCGCCGAAGGTGGCGCCGTGCATGATCTGCGCGATCACCAGCAGCACCAGCGAGGTGACGCCCCAGCCGATCAGCGCGAAGCGCAGCACCGCGCAGCCGAACGCGAAGAGCAGGATCGCGCGCAGCGAGAAGGCCTTCAACATCTGCGGCATGGCCATGAAGACGCCGATCTCGGCGATCACGCCGAGGGTCCACATCCAGCCGACGAAGCCCTTCGAGTAGCCGGCCGCGACCAGGTGGATCGAGTAGAACACGTACAGCGCGCCGTGCGCCGCCGACATCAGGAAGCAGGCGCCGAGCAGCGCCTGCACCTCGCGCCGCCGCAGGATGCTGGCCAGCCCGGCGGTCTCCGCGCGCTGCGGTGGTTTGCGAGCCTCCGGAATCGCCATCGCGCAGACCCCGATGCCGGCCAGGATCAGCGCCGTCATCCACAGCAGGTTGCGCTCCGGCAGCACGTCGAGGGCGTAGCCGATCGCCATCACCGCGACGATGAAGCCGATCGAGCCCCACGAGCGGATCTTGCCGTAGCGCCCCATCGAACTGCCCAGGTGGTCGAAGGTCAGCCCCTCGACCAGCGGCAGCGCGGCGCTCCAGAAGAAGGACATCAAGGCCATCGCGACGAACATGCCGGCGAAGCGCTCGCTGGCGAAAAAGCCGCAGAAGCCGATCAGGCTGGCCAGCGCCGAGAGCCGCACGATGCCGACGCGGCGCCCGGCGCGGTCGGCGATCAGTCCCCACAGATTGGGCGCCACGATGCGCATCACCTGCATCAGCGACATCAGCACCGCGATGTCGGCCGCCGAGAAACGCAGCGACTGCAGGTAGAGTGTGAAATACGGGGCGAACGCGCCGATGAAGGCGAAATAGAAGAAGTAGTACGCGGACAGCCGCCAGAACGGAATCATCTGCTATACCGGCTACGCGGCGGACGGGATGCGACGGTTTGCAAAACAACGCGGGCGCCATCGGGCGCCCGCGGATCGCGCTGAGCCGGCTCTGTGGCCGCTTGTCGATGCTCTAGCATGGCACAAATCGGCAGCGAGCAGGCCATCGCGTTCGCATTGCGATCGAATGCCCCGCCGTGCGGCGCGTGCCCGCCGGTGCCGGGGCACGACGGCGGCGGGCCAGCCGGCCCGCCCGGGGCCGCTTCAGCCCCTGGGCGACGGCACCGCCTGGCGCCCGTCCGGCGCCAGCGCCGCGATGCGGGGGGTGCCGCAGTCCACCCCGGCGTTCTGCGCACGGTGGCGCAGCGCGTGGTCGATCAGCACCAGCGCCAGCATCGCCTCGGCGATCGGCGTGGCACGAATGCCGACGCAGGGATCGTGGCGCCCCTCGGTGCTGACCTCGACCGGCTGCCCCTGCTTGTCGATCGATTTCTTCGCCAGGCGGATGCTGGAGGTGGGCTTGATCGCGATGCTGACCAGGATGTCCTGGCCGGTGGAGATGCCGCCCAACACGCCGCCGGCGTTGTTGCTCATGAAGCCCGCGGGCGTCAGCTCGTCACCGTGCTCCGAGCCGCGCTGTTCGACGGCGGCGAAGCCGGCGCCGATCTCGATCCCCTTGACCGCATTGATGCCCATCATGGCGTGGGCGATGTCGGCATCGAGCCGGTCGTACACCGGCTCGCCCCAGCCCACCGGCACGCCGCTGGCGGCGACGTTGATGCGGGCGCCGATCGAGTCGCCGGCCTTGCGCAGTTCGTCCATGTACTGCTCGAGTGCCGGCACCACGCCGGCGGACGGCGCAAAGAACGGATTGCGGCCGACCTCGTCCCAGGATTCGAACGGGATCGCGATCGGGCCGAGCTGGGCCATGTAGCCGCGGATCGCAATGCCGTACTGCGCCGCCAGCCACTTCTTCGCGATCGCGCCGGCCGCCACCCGCACCGCCGTCTCGCGCGCCGACGAGCGCCCGCCGCCGCGGTAGTCGCGGATGCCGTATTTCTGCCAATACGGGTAGTCGGCGTGGCCCGGGCGGAAGGTCTCGGCGATCTTGCCGTAGTCCTTCGAACGCTGGTCCTGGTTGCGGATCAGCAGCGCGATCGGCGTGCCGGTGGTCCTGCCCTCGAACACGCCGGACAGGATCTCGACCGTGTCCGGCTCGCGCCGCTGCGTGACGTGGCGGGAGGTGCCTGGCTTGCGCCGGTCCAGTTCGGCCTGGATCTCGGCCTCATCGATCGGCAGGCCCGGCGGGCAGCCGTCCACGACGCAGCCGATGGCCGGCCCATGGGATTCTCCGAACGAGGATACGCGGAACAGCAGGCCGAAATCGTTGCCGGACATGGGCTCGTCACCAGTCGAGGGGAAGCCGGCTAGTTTATCAAACGCGCGACGCTTCCCCGCCGTCCGCTTCGCGCGTCCAGCCCAGGCCGCGCAGGTAGCAGTCGATCCATTCCTCCGCGTGGCCGAGGTCGATCGTGTGCGGCTGCATCGCCCAGTCGGCGATCAGGCCGTCGATCAGTACCGTCAAGCCCATCGCCGCCCGGCGCGGATCGACCCGCGCGGGAATCTGCCCCTTCTGCCGGGCGGCCCGGACGGCTTCCTCGATGCGCCCCAGGTGGCGGTCGCCGGCCTCCATGCACTGGTCGATGATCGGTGCCATCTCGTCCACGTACTCGCACTTGTGCCAGGCAATCGAGAACACGCGCAGGTAGCGCGGCTCGTTCAGGATCAGGCCGAGGATCGACAGCAGCCTGCCGCGCAACTCCTCCAGCGGGGCCTCGGCGCCGGCGTAGTCGGCCTGCTCCATCGACTCCAGCGGCGTCACGGCGCGGCACATCATCGCATCGAAGACCTCGCCCTTGTTGGCGAAATGCCAGTAGATCGCGCCGCGCGTGACGCCGGCCTCGCTGGCCACCTCCGACAGCGAGGTGCGGCCCACGCCCTTGCGGTGGAACACCCGCTCGGCGGCATCCAGGATGCTGTCCCGCGTTGCCTGCGCCTCTTCCTTCGTCCGTCGCACCATGGCCTGTTCAGCGATTGTTTCTGCGGCGGATTGGAACACAATCACCGGCAGCTGTCACTTTACATACATTCATGTATGTTTATACAATTCGCCTGGCCCAACCCCCCGCCCCCGGACGTCACACCATGAGAAGTCTTGAATCCCGCGGCCACGCGCCCCGCAGAGCCACGGCCGCCGCACTTGCGCTGGCGCTCGCGACGCTGCTCGGATGCAGTTCGAGCGCCCAGGAAGGGATGCCGCCGCGAGGGCCGACCGAGGTCGTTGCGATGACGCTCGAGGCCGCCGACCTGCCGATCGCGCTCGAATACACGGCGCGCGTACATGGCTCGCGCGAAGTCGAGATCCGGCCCCGGGTGTCCGGCATCCTGGAAAAGCGCAACTACCGCGAGGGTGAGCGTGTCGAGGCCGGGCAGTCGCTGTTCACGATCGACCCGGTGCCGTTTCGCACCGCCGTCGCGCGCGCCCAAGCCGAACTGACCGCCGCCCAGGCGCGCCTCGCCCAGGCCCGCCGCGAGGCCGAGCGGCTGCGCCCTCTGATCGAGGCCCAGGCGGCCAGCCGGCAGGACCTCGACAACGCCGAGTCCAACTACCAGATCGCCCGGGCCGACGTCGGTGCGGCCGAGGCCCGCTTGCGCGAGACGCGGCTGGATCTGCAATACACCCGCGTCGAGTCGCCGCTGGCCGGCATCGCCGGCCGCGCCATCCCGTCCGAAGGGGCGCTGCTGGCCGGCCCGCAGACCCTGCTGACCCGCGTCACCCAGGTGGATCCGGCCCACGTGCTGTTCGGCCTGCCCGACGGAGACCAGTTCCGGCTGCAGCGCGACGCCGCGGCCGGCGAAATCCGGCTGCCGCCGGACGGGCGCTTCGGCGTCAGCGTGATGCTGCCCGACGGCAGCGCCTACCCGAACCGCGGCGAGCTGGATTTCACCTCGGTGCTGATCGACGAGGCCACCGGCACCAGCGAGGCCCGGGCCGTGGTGCCCAACCCCGACGGCGTGCTGCGTCCCGGCCAGTTCGTGCGCGTTCGCCTCGAAGGCGCGCTCAGGCCGAACGCGGTCGAGGTGCCGCAGCGCGCGGTGCTGGAGGGTCCGCAGGGGCGCTTCGTGTATGTCATCGAGGACGGCAAGGCCGCGGTCAGGCCGGTCGAGGTGGGCGAATGGCATGGCGACCGGATCGTGGTGCGCAAAGGCCTGGCGGCCGGCGACCAGGTGATCGTCGACGGCGTGCTGAAGATCGGCCCGGGCGCGCCGGTGAAACCGGCAGACGAGAAGCAGGAGGGCTGAATGTTCTCGCGCTTCTTCATCGACCGTCCGATCTTCGCGACGGTGCTGTCGCTGTTCATCGTCATCGCCGGCCTGGCCGCGATGCGCGGTCTGCCGATCGCCCAGTACCCGGAGATCGCACCACCGGTCGTCACGGTCGCCGCCACCTATCCGGGCGCCTCGGCCGAGGTGCTGGAGAAGACCGTCGCGGCGCCGCTGGAGACCCAGATCATCGGCGTCGAGGGCATGCTCTACATGAGCTCGACCTCGTCCTCGGCCGGCCGGGTCGAGATCCAGGTGACCTTCGACATCGGCAGCGACATCGACCAGGCCGTCATCAACGTCAACAACCGGGTCAAGCAAGCCGAGCCGCGCCTGCCGCTGGAGGTCCGGCGCCAGGGCGTCAGCGTCGAGAAGGGCTCCTCGTCCTTCCTGCAGGTGCTGGCCTTCACTTCGCCGGACGGGCGCTTCGACGATCTGTTCATCAGCAACTACGTGACGCTGAACGTGCTCGACGTGATGAAGCGCGTGCCCGGCACCACCAACGTGCAGATCTTCGGCGCCAAGGACTACGCGATGCGCATCTGGCTGCAGCCGGACCGCATGGCGCGGCTGCAGCTCACCACCGACGACGTCATCGCGGCGATCTCCGAGCAGAACGCCCAGTACGCGGTCGGCGGCATCGGCCAGCCGCCGGCCAGCGACGGCCAGGCGATGTCGCTGACGGTCAACACCCGCGGCCGCCTGGCCGAGGCGTCGGAGTTCGAGAACATCGTCGTGCGCGCCGGCGAGGACGGCTCGATGCTGCGCCTGAAGGACGTCGCACGGGTCGAACTGGGCTCGCGCGACTACAACTTCCAGGGCCGCGTCAATGGCCGCAGCGCGACGCTGATGGGGATCTTCCTGAAGCCCGGCGCGAATGCGCTCGACGTCGCCGAGGACGTGCGCGCGACGATGTCCGGGCTGGCCGACGACTTCCCGGACGGCCTCACCTACTCGGTGCCCTACGACACCACCGACTTCGTGCATGTCTCGATCCGCGAGGTCGTCAAGACGCTGGCCGAAGCGATGCTGCTGGTGTTCCTGGTGGTCTTCCTGTTCCTGCAGAACTGGCGCGCCACGCTGATCCCGACGCTGGCGGTGCCGGTGTCGCTGATCGGCACCTTCGCCGGCCTGCTGCTGCTCGGCTACTCGATCAACACGCTGACGCTGTTCGGCATGGTGCTGGCGATCGGCATCGTCGTCGATGATGCCATCGTGGTGCTCGAGAACGTCGAGCGGATCATGCACGAAGAGGGGCTGGAGCCGCGGCTCGCGGCGATCCAGGCGATGCGCGAAGTGACCGGACCGGTGATCGCGATCGTGCTGGTGCTGTGCTCGGTGTTCGTGCCGATCGCCTTCCTGGGCGGGCTGACCGGCGAGTTGTACCGCCAGTTCGCGGTCACGATCGCGATCGCGGTGGCAATCTCCGGTGTCGTCGCGCTGACGCTGACGCCCTCGCTGTGCGTCGCGATCCTGCGTCACGAGCACAAGGCCAGCAACTGGTTCTTCAAGGCCTTCAACCGCTTCTTCACCGCCCTTACCGGCCGCTACACGGCCGGCGTGGCCTGGCTGATCCGGCGCGGCCTGCTGGCCCTGCTGCTGTTCGCCGGCATGGTCGCGATCACCACCCAGTTGTGGCGCGCGACGCCGGGCAGCCTGGTGCCGGACGAGGACCAGGGCTACTACATCACCGCGGTCTACCTGCCCGACGGCGCTTCACTCGAACGCACCGACCGCATCGCCCGTCAGGTGGACGAGATCCTGCGCGGCAACCCCGACATCGCCTATACGGTGGCCTTCACCGGCTTCGATTTTCTCGGTGGCAGCTTCAAGAGCAATGCCGCGACCTTCTTCGTCACGCTGAAGCACTGGGACCAGCGCCGCAGCACCGCGGCGCAACTGGTGGGCGAGACCTGGATGAAGACCGGTGGCATCAAGGAGGCGCTGGTGCTGTCCTTCACGCCGCCGGCGATCTTCGGCCTCGGCAACGCCGGCGGTTTCGAGTTCTACCTGCAGAACCGGGGCGACGCCGACACCCGGCGCATGGCGCAGGTGTCGCAGCAGTTCCTCGGCGCGCTGAACCAGGATCCCTCCTTTGCGATGGCCCAGACGCTGTGGCGTTCCAGCGTGCCCCAGCTCTACGCCGACGTGGACCGCGAGAAGGCCAAGGCGCTCGGCGTGCCGATCGGTGCGTTGTACGCCACGCTGTCGGCCAACCTGGGCAGCTACTACGTGAATGACTTCAACAAGTTCGGGCGCAGCTGGCAGGTGCTGCTGTCGGCCGACAAGGGCTACCGCAACGAGCCGACCGACATCGGCGACATCCACGTGCGCTCGGCGGCCGGCGCGATGGTGCCGGTCAGTGCACTGGCCCGCATCGATCGCAGCACCGGGCCGGAGACGCTGGAGCGCTTCAACAACCTGCCGGCGGTCAAGATCCTCGGCAGCGGCGCGCCGGGCGTGTCCACCGGCCAGGCCATCGCGCGCATCGAAGCGATCGCGGCCGACACGCTGCCGCCGGACTTCAGCCTCGACTGGAGCGGCGCCGCCTACCAGGAGCGCCGTTCGAGCGGCACCTCGGGCATCGCGCTGGGTCTCGGCGCACTGATGGTGTTCCTGATCCTGGCCGCCCAGTACGAGCGCTGGTCGCTGCCGCTGGCGGTGATGCTGGCGCTGCCGTTCGGCACCTTCGGCGCGCTGGCGGCGGTGTGGCTGAGGGGGCTCTCGAACGACGTCTATTTCCAGATCGGCCTGGTCACGCTGCTCGGTCTGGCAGCCAAGAACGCGATCCTGATCGTCGAGTACGCGATCTACCGCCACGGCGAGGGCATGAGCGCCGCCGCCGCCGCGATCGAGGCTGCGCGGCTGCGCTTCAGGCCGATCCTGATGACTTCGCTGGCCTTCATCCTCGGCGTGCTGCCGCTGGCCGTCTCCACCGGTGCCGGTGCCGGTGCCCGCCACGCGGTCGGCACCGGCGTGATGGGCGGCATGCTGGCCGCGACCTTCCTGGCGGTGTTCTTCGTGCCGCTGTTCTACCGCGTCATCGCCGACCGCAGGCTGCGCGAAAAGCGCAGCACCGGTGAGCTCTTCGACGAGATCCACGAGCGGCACGAGGAGGCTCACCAGAAGCTGCTGGCCCAGATCGAGAAAGACGCCGCAGAACAGGAGGCGCGTCATGGCCATTGACCTGCACCCGCCGCGCCGGGCCGTCGCGATGCTGCTCAGTGCGCTGCTCGCCGCCGGCTGCGCAACGCCGCGGCCGCAGGCGCTGCCCGAGCCGCAACTGCCGCAACACTGGCCGTCCGCGCTGGCCGAAGGCGCGCCGCCGGCGCGCTGGTGGTCGCTGTTCGGCGATGCCCGCCTGGAGGCGCTGGTGGACGAGGCGCTGGCCGCCAATGCCGACCTGGCGATCGCCGCCGAGCGCGTGCTGCAAGCGCGCGCCCGCGCCGGCATCGCCGACGCCGCCCGCTACCCCTCGCTCGGCGCGACGGCCGGCGCAAGCCGCAGCCAGAGCAGCCGCGAAGGCAGCTTCCCGCTGCCGCAAGGCACGCCACGGACGCAGAACACCTACCGCCTGGGCGTCGAGGCCAGCTACGAATTGGATCTGTGGGGCCGCTATGCGGCCGCCAGCCGGGCCGCGCAGGCCGAGCTGCTGTCCGCCGAATGGGCACGACGCGGCCTGCGGCTGTCGCTGATCGCCGAAGTCGCCAACGCCTACCACGCGTTGCAGGCCGCCGGCCGCAGCGAATCGGTGCTGCACCGCACGCTGGCGGGCCGCGAGGATGCGCTGGAACTGCTCGGCCACCGGCTGCGGGCCGGCACCGCTTCCGAGTTCGACCTCAACCAGACCCGCGCCGAGATCAGCGCCGTCCGCGCGCAACTGGCCGCCGCCGTGCGGCGGCGCGAGGAGTTGCAGACGACGCTGGCGCTGCTGCTGGGCCGGCCGGCGGACCAGGTCATGGCCGGCCAGTTGGCGAGCGGGCAGGACGCTTTCGTAGCGCCGCCGCAAGTCCCTGCCGGCCTGCCCTCCGATCTGCTGCTGCGCAGGCCCGACCTGCGCCGCGCCGAGCAGGCCATGGTGGCGGCCGACGCCCGCATCGACGAGGCCCGCGCACAGCTCTTTCCGAGCATCTCGCTGACCGCCGCGCTGGGCCAGGAAAGCACCTCGCTGTCGCAACTGTTCAGTGCCGGCGCGGCGGTGTTCGACCTGGGCCTCGCGCTGACCCAGCCGATCTGGAATGCCGGCCGCCTGCAAAGCAATGTCGAACTCGGCGAATCGCTCCGGCGCGAGGCCGCGCTGGCCTACCGGCAGGCCATCGCCAACGCATTCGGCGACGTGCGCCGCGCGCTGGCAGCCCGGCGCGCGGCAGCCTCGACGCTGGCGGCGGAAAGCGAGCGCAGCGCGATCCTCGGCGACACCGTGCGCCAGGCACGACTGCGCCTCGACGCCGGGCTCACGAGCCGGCTCGAGCTGCTCGACGCGGAACGCAACCTGCTGCAGTCGGAACTCGCCGTGGTCGATGCCGAAGCCGCGCAGCGCGGCGCGCTGACGGGCCTGTTCCGGGCGCTCGGCGGCGGCTGGGAGGATCCGGCCGGCGGCGACCCCCGCTGAGCGCACGGCCGCCCGCCCGGCGGCCTCAGTTGAAGAAGCCTTCCAGCCGCTCGAACACCTCGTGCTCGGCGCCGTGCCGCCGCACCGCGATCACGTCCACCAGTTTCTCGACCTGCTTGACCATCTGGTCGAGCCGCTGGTCCTCGAACACCAGCAGCCAGATGCGGCTGGTGTCGCCTTTGCCCACCGGCATGCACAGGATGCCTTCGACGTTGAACGCGCGGCGCGCGAACAGGCCGCAGATGTGCGACATCACGCCGGCGTGGTTCTGCACGTCGATCTCCAGCACGACTTTGCGGAAGCCCTGCTCGGCCAGCGGTTCTGCAACGTGTTCCATGGCCTCAGCCTCCAATCATTTCGGTGTTGGCACCGCCCGGCGGCACCATCGGATAGACGAACTGCTCGCGATCGATCGAAGCGTGGATCAGGCACGGCCCGGGCGCGGCGAGCGCCTGCGCCAGCGCGGCGCGGGGGTTCGCGCAGCCATCCAGATCGACGGCCCCGATGCCGAAGCCTTCGGCGATCTTGACGAAATCGGTCTGGCGCGTGTATTTCGAGGCATAGGTGCGCTTGCCGTAGAACAGGTTCTGCTGCTGGTACACCAGGCCGAGCGAGTTGTTGTTCATCAGCACGATCTTGACGTTCAACTGCTCGTCGGCGAGCGTCGCCAGCTCCTGGATGTTCATCTTGAAGCTGCCGTCGCCCGAGAAGCACACCACCGTGCGCTCCCGGTCGGCCAGCGCCGCGCCGATCGCCGCCGGCACGCCGAAGCCCATCGTGCCCAGGCCGCCGGAGGTCAGCCACTGGCGCGGACGGCGGAACGGGTAGGCCTGCGCCACCCACATCTGGTGCTGGCCGACGTCGGTGGCGATCACGGCCCGGTCGTCCAGCGCGTTGGCCACCGCCTTGATCAGGCCGTAATGGCTGCGCGGCTCGTCCTCGCCCGGCATCTGCAGCGGGAAGCGGCTCTTCAGGCTCTCCACGTGCGACAGCCAGCGCTTGCGCAGCGTCACCTTGACGCGCGGCAGCAAGGCCTCCAGCGCCTGGCCCACGTCGGCCGTGATCGCCACGTGGGCGGTCTTGATCTTGTGGATCTCGGACGGGTCGATGTCGACGTGGATGATCCGGGCCTTGGGGCAGAACTGGGCGGCCTTGCCGATCGCGCGGTCGTCGAAGCGGGCGCCGACGCAGATCAACAGGTCGGCCTCTTCCAGCACGTAGTTGGTATAGCGCGCGCCGTGCATGCCGAGCATGCCGATCGACAGCGGATGGTCCATCGGCATCGCACCGAGCGCCATCAGCGTCATCGTGGTCGGCAGGCCGGCCTGTTCCGCCAGCGTCACCGCGGCATGGGAGGCGCCCGAGGCCACCACGCCGCCGCCCAGGTAGAGCACCGGCTGCTCGGCCGCGTTGATCATCTCGGCGGCCGCCTCGATGGCCTGCAGGTCGAGCGCCGGCGCGGGGTCCGGCTCGGCCGGGGCAGGCAGTTCGTCGATCTCGATCGACGCGCCCTGGACGTCCTTCGGGATGTCCACCAGCACCGGGCCGGGGCGGCCGGACATCGCGATGCGGAAGGCCTCCACCATCACGTGGGGCAGCTCGCTGACCGAGCGCACGAGGAAATTGTGCTTGGTGAGCGGAATCGTCATACCGTAGGTGTCCACCTCCTGGAAGGCGTCGGTGCCGATCATCGACAGCGGCACCTGGCCGGTGATCGCCACCATCGGGATCGAGTCCAGCTTGGCGTCGGCGATCGCGGTCACCAGGTTGGTGGCGCCCGGCCCGGAAGAGGCGAAGCACACCTCCGGCTTGCCCGACACCCGGCTCATGCCCTGGGCCATGAAGCCGGCGCCCTGCTCGTGGCGGGTCAGCACGTGGTGGATCGTTTCGCTGTGGGACAAGGCATCGTAGAGCGGCAGGATGGCGCCGCCCGGGATGCCGGCAATCGTTCGGATGCCCTGCCGTTCGAGCATCCGAACGATCAACTGGGCGCCTGTCATCTGTGGCATTTCCATACTCCTGTTGGTCCACCGCTGTCGACCGGGAGCACGAAAAAAAAGAACCCCCCGCCGACTTTTGCGCCGGCGGGGGGTTTCGGTGATTCTTGCTGGTGCCTGTTCCCTACGCCGAGCGCTTGCCTACGACTACTACGCGTACGACGACCAGCAGCAACGGGATGGGGAACAGAATTCGATTCATTGCGTGGCGTTCGAAAGCGCCGGCCTGAGTCTTATACAAGACCGTATGTAATCACATTGCACTGCAAAATACAAGCACCGGCCGTCGCTGGCAGCCGATGCAATGGTCGGCCCGGAGGGCGGGGTCTGCGGCTCAGGTCGTCGTCGTCTCGTCGCGCAGCTTGCGGCGCAGGATCTTGCCGACGTTGGTCTTCGGCAGTTCGTCGCGGAACTCGATCAGGTGCGGCACCTTGTAGCCGGTCAGGTTCTCGCGGCAGTGCGCAATCAGCGCCTCCTTCGTCAGCGAGGCATCCTTGCGCACCACGAACACCTTGACCGCCTCGCCCGAGCGCTCGTCCGGCACGCCGACCGCGGCCACCTCCAGCACCGAGGGATGGCTAGCGACGACGTCCTCGACCTCGTTCGGATAGACGTTGAAGCCGGACACCAGGATCATGTCCTTCTTGCGATCGACGATGCGCACGAAGCCGGCCTCGTCGATCGTGGCCACGTCGCCGGTGCGGAAGAAGCCGTCCTGCAGGATCGCCCGCCGCGTGTCGTCAGGCCGCTTCCAATAGCCCTTCATGACCTGCGGACCACGCACGCACAATTCGCCCGGCTTGCCGACGCCGACCTCGTTGCCGTCGTCGTCGCGCAGCGAAACCTCGGTCGAGGACAGAGGCAGGCCGATCGAGTGATTGAACTCCGTCAGCGTCAGCGGATTGATGCATACCGCCGGCGAAGTCTCGGTCAGGCCGTAGGCCTCGATCAGCGCGCGGCCGGTCACCTTGCGCCACTTTTCGGCCACCACCTGCTGCACCGCCATGCCGCCGCCCAGCGCAATGCGCAGCGCCGAGAAGTCGAGCCGGGCGAAGTCCGGGTTGTTCAACAGCGCGTTGAACAGCGTGTTCACGCCGGTGATGACCGTGAAACGGTGCTTGGCGAGTTCCTTGACGAAGCCCGGGATGTCGCGCGGATTCGTGATCAGGACATTCTCGGCGCCGATCTTGAAGAAGGTCAGACAGTTCGCGGTGAGCGAGAAGATGTGGTAGAGCGGCAGCGCGGTGACGATCACCTCGGCGCCCTCGCTCAGGAAGGGCTTGACCCAGGCATGGGCCTGCTCGAGGTTGGCGACGATGTTGCCGTGGGTGAGCATCGCCCCCTTGGCGACGCCGGTGGTGCCGCCGGTGTATTGCAGGAAGGCGATGTCCTGGTGCCCCACCGCCACCTTGTCCATGGCGTGGCCTTCGCCCTCCGACAACACGTCCGACAGCCGGCGATGGCCCGGCAGCTGCCAAGCCGGCACCATCTTCTTCAGGTGCCGGACGACCAGGTTGACGATGTGCTTCTTCGGGAAGCCCAGCAGGTCGCCCAGTGCGGTGACGATGACGTGGCGGATGCCGGTGTTCGGCAGCGCGTGCTGCAGCGTGTGGGCGAAATTCTCGACGATGACGATGGTCTCGGCGCCGCAGTCGCTCAGCTGGTGTTCCAGTTCCCGCGAGGTATACAGCGGATTGCAGTTGACCACCGTGTAGCCGGCCCGGAGGGCGCCGAACAGGCACACCGGATACTGCAGCAGGTTGGGCATCATCAACGCGATGCGTGCGCCTCGTTCGAGCTTCAGGACGTGCTGCAGGTAGGCGCCGAAGGCCGCGCTCCGGCGCGACAGTTCGTCGTAGCTGAGGCTGGCGCCCATGTTCGTGAAGGCGGCCTTGGCGCCATAGCGCGCCACGCTCCGCTCGAACAGGTCGCCGATCGAATCGAATGCGCCGGGGTCGATCTCCGCCGGCACGTCAGGGGGATAGCTCTTCAGCCATATCTTTTCCATGCTGTCTCCTCGTCGTCGCTGGAATGGGCGTACGCCGGCCCATGCCGGTCATCGCCTGCCCTCCCCCGGGGCAGAGGGCCGAGCGGCCCCATCCAACGTGTCCGGTGATGCTCTGACGGCATCTGCCGGCGTGCGCGCCCTTGCCCCCCTGCGGCAACGGCGCGCGAAATCCTGCTCAAGCCTCGTCCGAATCGGCCGGCCAGTTGCGGATGTAATTCTTCAGCATGCGGTTCTCGAAGCTCTGCTCCTCCAGCACGGCCTTCGCCACGTCGTGGAAGGACACCACGCCGAGCAGCGTCGTGCCGTCCATCACCGGCAGGTAGCGCTGGTGCTTGTCCACCATCAGGCGGCGCAGCTCGTCCATTTCCATTTCGGCGGCCGCAGTCAGCGGATCGCGCTTCATGACCTGGGCGATCGGCTTCTCGGTCCACTGGGCGCCGCCGCCATGGACGCCGCGCAAGACCTCGCGGAAGGTCAGGATGCCGACCATCGTGCCGTGGTCGAACACCACCAGCGAACCCACGTCCTGCTCGGTCATGACCGCCACAGCCTCGCCGAGCGACTTGTTCGGCGCGATCGTATAGAGCACCTTGCCCTTGATCGCCAGAATCTCACTGACCAGCATCTCGTTTCACCCCGCCTCAGTCTTCGTCTTGCACGCCGGCCACGGCGCTGTTGCGCGCAAATGTTAGAACATCGCCGCGGCCGGGGAAAGCCGGCCCCCGCCGCGGCCCGCTCACCGTTCCAGCTTGTCGAGCTTGCCGGG
Source organism: Rhodocyclaceae bacterium (assembly GCA_050303815.1). Lineage (GTDB taxonomy): Bacteria > Pseudomonadota > Gammaproteobacteria > Burkholderiales > Rhodocyclaceae > Cognatazoarcus. The sequence goes on along the minus strand of JBNLCM010000002.1, from coordinate 26,826 downwards.
CTTGCCCAGCCACTCGTCCGCATCGGTCGGCGGGTCCTTGCGCTCGATGATCGGTTTCCATTGCTGCGACAGTTCCGCGTTCAGCGTGATGAAGTGACGCTGCTCGTTGGGCACGTCGTCCTCGGCAAAGATCGCCTCGGCCGGGCATTCCGGCACGCACAGCGTGCAGTCGATGCACTCGTCCGGGTCGATCACCAGAAAGTTCGGCCCCTCGCGAAAGCAGTCGACGGGACAGACGTCGACACAGTCCGTGTACTTACACTTGATGCAGTTCTCGGTCACCACATAGGTCATGCTATCGTCTCCGTGTCTGGCGGGGCGGTGGTCGGCATTCCTTGCTCGCCGAACCGTGTTCTTCGGCGCCGCGCTGGCCGCCAAGAATACCGTGCAACAGCGCCGACCGCCCGTTTTGGCCGCACCGTCCAGGCACGCATCGCGGGCGCCTGGGCGGGAGCAGTGGCAGGCTTGACGTGCGCCGGGTTATTGGCATAAGTTCCGGTCCAAGATCAGACCGGCTTCCTTTCCTGCCGTTTCCTGCATTCCGGTCTTCCCCGGCCCGAGGCCCCACCGGATCATCCAAACCTCCTGTAATCCCTGGCGTGAGGAATCATGAGCGAGCATATCAGTTACGTCACTGACGGCAATTTCGAAGCCGAAGTGTTGCAGTCCCCGACCCCCGTCCTGGTTGACTACTGGGCCGAGTGGTGCGGCCCCTGCAAGATGATCGCGCCGATCCTCGACGACGTGGCCAAGGAATATTCCGGCAAGCTCAAGGTCGCCAAGCTGAACATCGACGAGAACCAGGACACGCCGGCCAAGTACGGCATCCGGGGCATCCCGACGCTGATGCTGTTCAAGGGCGGCAACGTCGAGGCGACCAAGGTCGGTGCGCTGTCCAAGTCGCAGCTGACGGCTTTTATTGACAGCAACCTCTGAGCCGAATAGTCTCGCCCCACTCGACTGCGGTGCCACGGCGCCCGCCGAACGGATAGCTGCAAAAGCAAGCAGCACCGCAGTCGAAGCCAGCCGTTCCCCCTTCTCCCCTTTTTGTTCGTCCCGCCAGGTCGCCATGCAACTATCAGAGCTCAAGACTCTGCACGTCAGCCAATTGCTCGAGATGGCAAACGCCGCCGAGATCGAAGGTGCCAACCGGCTGCGCAAGCAGGAACTCATCTTCGCCCTACTCAAGAACCGCGCCAAGAAGGGCGAGCCGATCTTCGGCGACGGCGTGCTGGAAGTGCTGCCGGATGGCTTCGGCTTCCTGCGCTCGCCCGACACCAGCTACCTCGCCGGCACCGACGACATCTACGTGTCGCCGTCGCAGATTCGGCGCTTCAACCTGCACACCGGCGACACCATCGAGGGGGAGATCCGCACGCCGAAGGACGGCGAGCGCTACTTCGCGCTGGTCAAGCTGGACAAGGTCAATTTCCATCCGCCCGAGGCCTCGAAACACAAGATCATGTTCGAGAACCTCACGCCGCTCCACCCGACGGAGTGCCTGAAGCTCGAGCGTGACATCCGCGGCGAGGAGAACACCACCTCGCGCGTGATCGACATGATCGCGCCGATCGGCAAGGGCCAACGCGGCATGCTGGTGGCCAGTCCGAAGAGCGGCAAGACCGTGATGCTGCAGCATATCGCCCACGCGATCACCAGCAACCACCCCGACGTGGTGATGATCGTGCTGCTGATCGACGAGCGGCCCGAGGAAGTGACCGAGATGCAGCGCTCGGTGAAGGGCGAGGTGGTCGCCTCGACCTTCGACGAGCCGGCCACCCGCCACGTGACCGTGGCCGAGATGGTCATCGAGAAGGCCAAGCGCCTCGTCGAGCACAAGCGCGACGTGGTGATCCTGCTCGCCTCGCTGACCCGCCTGGCACGCGCCTACAACACCGTGGTGCCGGCCTCGGGCAAGGTGCTGACCGGCGGCGTGGACGCCAACGCGCTGCAGAAGCCCAAGCGCTTCTTCGGTGCGGCCCGTAACGTCGAGGAAGGCGGCTCGCTGACCATCATCGCCACCGCGCTGATCGACACCGGCAGCCGCATGGACGACGTCATCTACGAAGAATTCAAGGGCACCGGCAACTCCGAGATCCACCTCGACCGCCGCATGGCCGAGAAGCGGGTGTACCCCTCAATCAACGTCAACCGCTCCGGCACCCGCCGCGAGGAGCTGCTGCTGAAGCCCGATATCCTGCAGAAGGTGTGGGTGCTGCGCAAGCTGCTGTACGGCATGGACGACCTCGAGGCCATGGAATTCCTGCTCGACAAGATCAAGGCCACCAAGAGCAACGCCGAGTTCTTCGACGCCATGCGGCGCCCGTGAGCCCGCCGGCGCCGGACACAGAAACGCCCCGACCGGGGCGTTTTGTTTTTGCGGCCGCGCGCATGCCGTGAAGCACTTGGTAAGCCTCGCGCGCAGGGACTGCTAAGGTCGCAGCTCCGACTTCGACCCGCTCAGCATGCTATTCACCACCGCCGCATTCGCCGCACTGTACCTGCCGGTGGTCTTCGCGCTGTTCTTCCTGCTCGGCCCGCGCTCGCCGCGGCTGGCGGCCGGCTGGCTGTTCGTCGCCTCGCTGTTCTTCTACGGCTACTGGATGCCCGCGTTCACGCTGCTGCTGGTGGGCTCGATCTGCTGGAACTACTTCACCGGCACGCGCATCGCGGGCACTGCCTCGCGCGACCGGGCGCGCCACTGGATGATCGCCGGCATCGCCGTCAACCTGGCGCTGCTCGGCTACTTCAAGTACGCCAACTTCTTCGCCGACAGTCTGGCCGCGCTGCTCGGCGCAGACTGGCAACTGGCGCGCATCACGCTGCCGATCGGCATCTCGTTCTTCACCTTCACGCAGATCGCCTTCCTGGCCGACGCCTACCAGAAGGGCGTGCGCGAATACCGCTTCATCCACTACGGCCTGTTCGTCACCTACTTTCCGCACCTGATCGCGGGCCCGGTACTGCACCATGCGCAGATGATGCCGCAGTTCGGCGAGGCATCGACCTATCGCCCGGCGCTCGGCAACATCGCCGGCGGCATGGCGATCTTCGCGCTCGGGCTGCTCAAGAAAGTGGTGCTGGCCGACGGCATCTCGCCCTACGCCGACGCCGTCTTCGACGGCACCGCCGCCGGCGCCTCACCGGACGTCGTCGAGGCCTGGCTGGCCGCGCTGACCTACACTTTCCAGTTGTACTTCGACTTCTCCGGCTATTCGGACATGGCCATCGGGCTGTCCTGGATCTTCAACATCCGGCTGCCCTACAACTTCGACTCGCCCTACCGGGCACTCAACATCTCGGATTTCTGGCGGCGCTGGCACATGAGCCTGTCGGCCTTCCTGCGCGACTACCTGTACGTGCCGCTGGGCGGCAATCGGCATGGTCCGGGCCGGCGCTACCTGAACCTCTTCATCACGATGCTGCTCGGCGGCCTGTGGCACGGCGCAGCCTGGACCTTCGTCTTCTGGGGCGGGCTGCACGGGGTCTATCTGGCGGTCAACCACGCCTATCGTCGCGCGCTCGGCCCTCGCCACGCAGGGATCGCGGCTCATCCGGCCCACAAGCTGGCCGCCTGGGCGCTGACGATGCTGGCCGCGATCATCGCCTGGGTGTTCTTCCGCGCCGTCGATTTCAGCAGCGCCAGCACGATTCTGCAGGCCATGGCCGGCACGACCGCGCAGGCGAGCGCAGTCGACGCCCACGTGCTGCTGTGGAACCAGGGACTGGCGGTGGAGCGTGCCCTGCTGTGGTGTGCCATGCTATCCGTGCTGGCCTTCCTGTGCCCCAACAGCAACCGCCTCGGCGAGGCGCTGCGGCTGCGTTGCAACGCCCGCCCCGCGCTCGCCGCGGCAACGCTCGGCGCGGCCACCGCCGCGGTGGCGCTGCTGGTCCTGATCAACGAGACGCGAAGTGCCGTCAGTGCGTTCATCTACTTCAATTTCTAGGCTGGCCCTCCTGTTCGCCGCCGGGGGCCTCGCCCTGCTGTTCGCGCTCGAACTGGCCTTCCGCCTGCTGCCGGTCTCGACCTCGACCCGCGCGGGTTACCACATTGCACCGCGGATCCTCACCTATCCGCCGGGCCACCGCTTCACCATCGCCACGGGTTGGGATCTGCGCAACGCCCACACCTTCACGGCCAACAACTACGGCTTCGTCGCACGGCAGGACTTCGTGCCGAATCCCCGTGCCATTGCCCTGATCGGCGACAGCTTCGTCGAAGCCAACATGCTCGACCCCGACGCGCGAGTGGACGCGCACCTAGAGCAACTGACCGGCCGGCCGGTCTATGCCATGGGCGGGCCCGGCTCGAGCCTGCTGGACTACGCCGAGCGCGCTCGCTTTGCCGCCAACAACTTCGGTATCCGCGACTTCGTGCTGGTGATCGAGCGCTACGACGTGCGGCAGACCCTGTGCGGCTCGGGGAACGTCGATGGCCCCTGCCTCGACCCCCAGACACTGGCGCCGAAGACCGAACTGACACCGCCGCCGGGCCTGGCCAAAAGCCTGCTGCGCGAGTCGGCGCTGGCCCAATACCTGTTCTCGCAGATCCGCTTCAACCCAGCACGCGTCATGGCCCACCTGCACGACAGCCTCGACCAGGCCCCAGCAGCGCCGCGCCTGAGTCGCGAACCCGACGCCGCCGAACAGACCCGCCGCACCGACGCGATCATAGACGCTTTCCTCGCCGCCCTGCCGCAGGGGGATGTCCGCGTCACCCTGGCCGTCGATGCCGACCGGCGCGCCCTCGCCCGCGGCCAGGCCAGCCACGAACCCGAGCGCGAACGCCTCATCGCCCGCGCCCGCGACGCCGGCCTGGCAGTGGTGGATCTGGCCCCGGTCTTTGCCCGGCATCTCCAGAGCAGTCCGCTGGCCCTTGAGGTCGGCCCCTATGACGGCCACTGGAACTCGCTCGCCACCCGCCTCGTGGCGGAGGCGGTCGACGCACGGGGCGCCCTGCGATGAACCACCTGTCCACGAGGCGCCTCGCCATCACCCTGCTCACACCCTCTGCCGCCTTGTGCGCCGGAACCGCGGCCGCCGCTACACTGCTGGTCGGACCCAACCAGGCGATCTCCTCGATCGCCGAAGCGGCCCGTCTCGCGAAGGATGGCGACACCGTCGCCATCATGCCCGGCACCTACAAAGGAGACGTCGCCTTGTGGCTGCAGAAGTCGCTGACGATCCGTGGGGTGGGCGAGCGCCCAGTGCTCGACGCCGACGGCAAGAGCGCGGAGGGAAAGGCCATCTGGGTTTTCCGAAACGGCGACTTCTCAGTCGAGAACATTGAATTTCGCAACGCCCGCGTGCGCGACGGCAATGGCGCCGGCATCCGTTTCGAGCGGGGTGCGCTGACAGTCAGGGACTGCGTCTTCATTGACAACCAGATGGGCCTGCTGACCGCGAACTTCCGCAAGGCCCGGCTCGCCGTGCGCGACAGTCTGTTCGCCAGCGCACCGCACACGGACGGCGTCCTGCACCACCTGCTTTACGTCGGGCGGATCGACCGCTTCGAACTGGAAGGCAGCCGGCTGCACGGCGGCTTCCGCGGTCACCTCGTGAAATCCCGCGCGCGCGAGTCGGAGATCCGCTACAACCTGATCTACGACGGCGGTGGCGGCACCGCCTCGTATGAGGTCGAGTTCCCCAACGGCGGCGACGCCCTCCTGATCGGCAACACGATCGGCCAGAGCGCCGACAGCGAGAATCCCGTGGTGGTCGCCTACGGCGCGGAAGGCGCCGCCTGGGGCGTCAATCGCTTGTTGATGTCGCACAACACGCTGCTGAACAAGGGCTGGCGGCCGGCCTGGTTCGCCCGCGTGTGGCAGAACCGCATCGAGGGGGGCGCCGAGGTCGTCACGCGCAACAACCTCACGGTCGGGCTCGGCGCATTCACCCTCGCCCTGCCCGGCGACCATGCAGGCAACTACCCGCTGCCCGGCGGCGCGCTGGATGGCGACACCCTCGACTTCACGCTCGCCCCCGACTCCTGGCTGCGCGGACGGGTCGACCGGCCCGACGGTGCCTTCGGCGAACGCATGACGCCGAAGGCCGAGTTCCGATTGCCCGTCGGCACCGTTCCCCTGGTGGCACCCGTCGAGTGGGCGCCGGGTGCCTTCCAGTCGCCGCTGCCGCCGGTGCGCTTACCCGTCCTGAGCCATGGCGGAACGCCGCCCGCCGCCGCGCAGGCCGAGCGAGACCCATAGCAGGCTGAACACCAGAAAGGCCACCCGCGGCGCGTCGATCAGCGAATCGAAGGCGCCGACCGTGAGCAGTCCGACCAGGGCCCCAGCGAGCGGCGGCGACAACGCGTGACCCGCCGCCCGGCCGAACACCAATCGCATCAGCGCGGCGAGTACCAGCAAGCCGAAAGCCATCGCCCCGAGCCAGCCCTGCTCCACCCAGACGTGGAGCAGCAGGTTCTTCGCGTGCCACGGCAGGTGAAGGCGGTCGCTTGAGAACAACCAGAAATCCCCGCCGTCCTCGAAACCGGCGTTGCGCAGCAGATTGCGCCCCGCGGCGTCGGTCACCTCAAGTCGCTCGATCTCCAGCACCGACCCCTTGGCGACGTTGCCCAGCGACAACGCCACGGGCATGGCGGCTAGCCCGCCACCCAGACGCCCTACGTCGCCGAGCGTCATCGACACGTCCTGCCAGTCCACTCCGCGCACCGGCAGCGTGCCTGAACGGCAGCCAAAGGGATAGAGCAGATGACGCGCGCAAACCTCCGCGTGCAATCGCGCGCTACCGCCGGGGGCGCGGACCCGCGCCGTGAGCCGCAGCGGGAAGATCACCGCCCCCGCGAGGCGCTGCGTGACCCGGTAGATTTCGCCATGACCCAGCTCGTGGCGCGGCGCGACCAGCCTGAGCATGGTTCCCGCTTCCGACCGCCCCAGGGCATGACCACCGGGAAAGGCTTCATCAACCGCCATCAGTGCGTAGCGCTGCGCGAATCGGCCCGTGCCGATGCCCAGCCACTGCTCGCCGGGCACCAACAGCGAGACAACCTGCCGCCAATGGACGAAGCGCCCGTCGAGGTCCTCGGCGATCGTACTCATCCGCTCCTTCGCAAAATAGGCGTTGGCCGCGATGCCGACCACGCCCAGGGCGGCCAGCACACCGCCCAACGCCAGCACCGCACGCGCGCCGGGTACCGGCATGCGTGCCACGAAGCGCGACGCCACGAGGGCCGCGAAGACGAGCCCGGCTACGGCCGCGATGGCGGCGGGCAAGGCCTCGAAGCCGCCCCAGTAGCCATTCACCGCGACCGCGCTGCAGGCCGTCCAGGCAACGGCCGCCCAGGCCCACAGGCCGCCCTGCGCCGACGGCGGGCACCGCCCCTTGGCGAGCAATGCCACGCAGGCCACCGTGGCCACGCACCCGTAAAGCACATAGATGCCCTTGTCGACACCGAGGGCCGGCACGCCCGTCGCAACCGCGGCCACCAGGCCGACGACCAGGCCGAGCAGCGCCCGCCCAAGGCCGACACCGCCCAGTTGCCACAGGCCCAGGGCCACCACGCAGATCAGCCCCAGCACGGCCACCATGCCCCGGTAGCCCCCATGCAGAAACACCGCCCCGCTCAGCAGCCCCAATAGCCCCGTGCCCAGCGCCAAGCCGCCCCCGAGCACCAGGAGTCGCCTCCCGCCGAGCCTGGACAGGGCCGGCTGCCCCTGCAGCAGCGCTGCCAGCGCCACACCGCCAACCGCCCCCAGGTAAAGCCCCCGCGAGAAGGTCGTGAAGGTCGCATAGACCGCCAGCGCCGCCAGCGCCGTCATGAAGGCCAGGCCCACCGGCGAGCGCGCCCTGGCGAAACCCCAGATCAGGAAGGGCAGGCTCGCCGCCAGCCATGCGTCCAACTGCGCGCCCCCGACGTTCATCTCCCAGAAGAGCGCCACCGTGCGGTAGTCCATCGAGAAATTGCTGAAGCCGGGAAAGGTCAGCCGCTCCCACAACGCCGCCAGCGAGACGCTCAGCAGCCCCCCGAGCATGCCCAGTGCCAGCGCATCGCCGGCCGCTCCGGGCCGCGCGCGGAACGCCGCCAGCAGCAGCGGCAGCGCGAGCAGCGCCAGGAGAAAGCCCTTGGCCAGCCGCGCGCCGTTCGCCGGGCTGGTGTAACCCGACATCAGGGCCGGATCGAAGTCGGCCCTGCCAAGCCACGACCAGTCCGTCGACAGCCCGTAGCTGGCCAGCATCAGCGCCACCAGCAGCCACTGCAGCGGGCCGAAGCGCATCGACGCCTCTTGCGCCGGCATCAGCTGACGTCGCGAGGCCATCGCCAAGGCGACCAACGCCACCGCTAGGCAGATCAGTCCATCGCTTTCGGTGACATGGATCTGGCCCGTCCACAGCGCCAGGTCGGCGACCGGCAGCAGCGTCAGCACGCAAGCCAGCCACAGCGGCCACGCGACACGAAGCCCCGCCACCATCAGCAGCGCTGGCCCCGCGAGCAAGGCAAGGGCCAGGGTCGGGCCATAGACGTGCCCGGCCACGAAGACCGACACGCCTACAGCGGCGACCCCTGCCAGCAGCAGCCAGCCCACCCGTCCTGCCAGCGATGGCACCACTCCTCCCTGCCCGTGCTCTCCCGATCGTTCTCCCCGCGCAGCCGGCATCGGCAGCCCTCACTCCCCGTCGGCAAACAGTTAAAATCCGGCCCTGAACGGAAACCCGACACGCCCGCACAGGAAACCCGCCATGTCCTCAGCGACGAACATCACCGATATCCAGCCAGCACGCAAGGCTGCCATCCTTGCCGAAGCCCTGCCCTACATCAAGCGCTTCTTCGACAAGACCATCGTGATCAAGTATGGCGGCAACGCAATGACCGACCCCAACCTGAAGGACTGCTTCGCCCGCGACGTGGTGCTACTCAAGCTGGTCGGTCTCAATCCCGTGGTGGTGCATGGCGGAGGACCGCAGATCGAAAGCCTGCTGACCCGGGTCGGCAAAAAGGGGGAATTCATCCAGGGCATGCGCGTCACCGACGCGGAGACGATGGAAGTTGTCGAGATGGTGCTCGGTGGGCAGGTGAACAAGGAGATTGTCAGCCTGATCAATCAGCACGGCGGCAAGGCCGTCGGCCTGACCGGCAAGGACGCAAGCTTCATCCGCGCCAAGAAGCTGCTGATGCAGAAGCACAACGCCCCGCTCGGGGACACCGTAGACGTGGGCCAGGTGGGCGAGATCACGCAGATCGACCCGAGCCTCATTTCCTTTCTCGACCAGGGCGACTTCATCCCCGTGATCGCGCCTATCGGCGTCGGTGAGGACGGCCAGACCTACAATATCAACGCCGACGTGGTGGCCGGCAAGCTGGCCGAGATCCTGAAGGCGGAAAAGCTGGTGTTGCTGACCAACACTCCTGGCGTGCTGGACAAGAACGGCGCCTTGCTGACCGGGCTCACGCCGCGCGAGATCGACGGGCTGGTCGAGGACGGCACGCTGTCGGGCGGCATGCTGCCGAAGATCGGCTCCGCCCTCGATGCCGCGCGCAACGGCGTGAAGTCCGTTCACATCATCGACGGCCGGGTCGAGCACTGCCTGCTGCTGGAGATCCTGACCGACCACGGCGTCGGCACGATGATCAAGAGCAAGTAAGCGCGCGCCGGGCCGCTCAGGCGGGCGGCGCGAAGTGGCCGCGGTACTCACGCGCCAGCGCCGCCCGATCGATCTTGCCATTGGGGTTCTTCGGCAAGTTCTCGCGCACCTCCAGGTGGTGGGGGACCATGTAGGTCGGCAGCTCGCGGCGGCAGTAGTCGAGCAATTGAGCCGATTCGAGCTTGTGGCCGTGGGCGGCGTGGGCCAGCAGCACGACGGCCTGACCCAGCTCCGGGTGCGGCACGCCGAGCGCCACGGCCTCGGCCACCAGGCCGGAGGCAAAGACCACTTCCTCCACTTCGGTCGGGCTGACGCGATAGCCGGAGGTCTTGATCATCTCGTCCTTGCGACTGACGAAGTACAGGTAGCCGTCCTCGTCCATCTGCATTTGGTCGCCCGACCAGACCGCGATCTCCGGCACCATCACACCGGTCGGCTGGCCCGGTGTCGGCCGAAAGCGCTCGGCGGTGCGGGCGGGATCGTTCCAGTAGCCCATCGCCACCAGCGATCCGCGATGCACCAGTTCGCCCGGCTCGCCGGGCGCGCACGGCGTACCGTCCTCGCGCACGACCAGCAACCGCGCATTCGGCACGGCCTTGCCGACCGAATCCGGTCGCGCGTCGATCTCCTCCGGCGAGAGGTAGGACGAACGGAAGGCTTCGGTGAGGCCGTACATCTTGAAGACCCGCGTATTCGGCAGCTTTTCGCGCAGGCTCTTCAGGGTCGCCTTACGGGCGACCCCGCCCGAGGTCGTCAGGTAGCGCATCGTCGCTACCGCTTCGGCCGGCCAGTCGAGCACCGCCAGCTGGTTCCAGATGGGCGGTACGGCGGAGATGCCGGTGATGCCGAAGCGCACCACGTTGCGGATCACCTCCTTCGGCAGCAGATACTCCATCAGCGCCACCGAGGCGCCGACGCAGTAGGCCGTCGTCAGTTGGCTCAGGCCGTAGTCGAAACTCAGCGGCAGCACCCCCAGCAGGCGGTCCGACGGCGTCAGCGCGAGAAACTCGGCCGAACTCTCCGCCGCCGCCACCATGTTGTGGTGCGACAGCACGACGCCCTTGGGCAGGCCCGTGCTCCCCGAGGTGTAGAGGATGGCCGCCATGTCGGTATCGATCCGCGCGTGGGGCGGTCGCCCCTCGGCCGCCATCAGCGCCTCCCACTCGAGCAGGCGGACCGGCAGCGAGGTCTCGTAGTCGCCCTTCGGGCCGGCGATCACCAGCGTGTTGAGATCGTGGCAGTCGGCCAGCGCCGGCTCAAGCTGGCGCGCACGCGCGGCGGACGTCACCAGCACCCGGACGTTGCAGTTCTGCAGAATGTAGCCGACCTGCTGAGGCTTGAGCAGCGGATTGACCGGCACCACCACGCCACCCGCGGCCGGCGCACCGAAGATGCAGACAACCCCCTCCACCTGCTTGGGCAGGTACACCGCCACCCGCTCGTCGGGCGCTAGGCCGAGCCCGCACAGGCCCCGCGCAAAGGCCGCCACCTGGGCGTCGAGTTCGGCGAAGGAGAGGGTCACGGCCTTGTGGAACAGGGCCGGCGCGTCCGGCAGGCTGGTGGCCCGCGTCGAAACCAGGTCGTGAAGAAGGCGCGGTCGATTCATCAGGGGGCTCGCATCGAGAAGCCGGCCGCGGCTCGAGGGGCATGACCCCCGTCCCGCCGGCATGGCAGCATGGAATGCGCCAGCATAGCCCAGCGCCACCCGGCGCTTCCACCGCCATCGCGATCGACCGCGGCACGTCGTCACGCCGGCGCAGGAAGTGGCAAGCAAATGTCTCGATCGCTTGTCAGCCCGGCGACCGGCCGGTAGAACACGGCCCATGCACCGCTCACGCCTTCACTCGCGTGCGTCGCTCGCCCGCCCCCTGTTGTTCGCCATCGCACTCGCCAGCGCCACGTCCAGTTGCGGCGGATCGGGCGGGGCGGCCGCCGAGCCGACACCACCGGCGGCCCGAACGCCGGCACCCGAGGCCCCGGCCGGCACGGCCGCGTCGCCCCGGGACGGAGACGCCCTTGCGCACGCAGCCGGGTTCGTCTCGGCGCCCGAGGCGCCGACCCGCTCGGGGAACGGCTGGGCCTACTACCTGGGCACGCTCGCCATCGCCGACGAGGATTTTCTCGACCCGCACGGCATCGACTTCGAGTGGGCGTTCTCGGTCCGTCGGCCGGCATCGGAGACGCCCCGCATCGCAGTCTACATGCATGGTTCGGGGGGCGCCTGGGGCGCCGTGCGCTCAGCGTTCGCGCCGGGGTTCCGGGCCGGCATCGAGGTGCGAAACGTGGATGCCCAGCGCTACGACACCAAATGGCGCGAGTGGTGGACCTTCGCCAGCGATGGCGTGAATTATCCGGGGCGGCGCATCGCCGCCACGCTGGATTACCTGCTGACGCGCTTCCCGGGTGCGACCGTGGCAAGCGAAGGCATCATCCTCGCCGGCAAATCCATGGGCGGCACTGGCGCGATCATCCAGACCATGACGCTCCCCGACCCCTGGCGGGCGCGCATCGCCTACGCCACCGGCACGATCGGCGTCGTCATGCCGCGGCGCATCTACCAGCGCAATCCGGGGCAATACCGCAACCTGCCGCCGGACACCGGGCCGGGCAGCGTCTGGGACCGTATCGACTTCGCGCAGCGCGCCCGCTCCGATGCCATCGTGCGCGGCATGCACTACCGGCACGGCTTCTCGACCGACGACCCCTTCAGCGCCGGGCCGGACGGCAACACCCAGCTCGAGTTCGTCAATATCGTCGAGGCCAACCGGATCGGCGGGGCGTTCTTCTGGATTCGCAACGGGCATTCCGCCACCGAGCCGGGCGTCAATGGCGTCTGGATCGCGTCGTTCGAAGTGCCTGAGCAGGATGTCACGCTGGATCGCGCCCACCCCGCCATCACCAACAGCACCGGCAACTATCCACTGACCGCGGCACAGCGTGTCGACGAGGCCACCTACCCCCGTGGCCACTACAATCTCGGCATCACGTGGGATCACGCGAGCATCGTCGATAGCGCCGACGAATTGGTGTTTCCGCTCAAGTATCAGCGCCGGACGGATATCGGCGGCGGCATTCCTGACCAGCCGGAATCCATCACGGTCAGCGTTACGCCCCGTCGAACCCGTCACTTCGCGATCGTTGATGGCGAGACCCTCGCGTGGCGCTGGGACGACGGCGCGCTGGCGGGCGCCGCGACGGTCGTCGGCGACACCCTGACGATCGACGGCATCCCGCTACGCTCTGGCGACGACTACAAGCGGCTGCAGATTACCCGCTGACACGCTCCTGCCCGCCATCGGCGAGGGCTGCCGGCCACCTGCCAGGGATTCTCGGAACGCACGCCATGCAGCCCCGCGCGTGGCATCCCGACATGCGGGGGCCATGCCAGACCGCGTTCCAGAACACGCCCTAGCGCGGCTCGAGCGGTACCGCCGGTTTCGAACCTGCGAGGGTGAGAGCGAACCGGCCAGCGACATCCGGTTGATAGTCATCCATCGTATGACCGGCATGGCAGCCCAGGCACTGTCGCCCCTCACCCGGGCGGTTGGAGTGCTTGACCTGGTCGCGCACGAACTCCACGCCATCCGCAGCGACGCCGCGCAGCTTGTACGGCGTGTCGCAAGGGATACGCACGTTCACCGAGCCGTCGGCCTCCGGCGTGGCGTAGCCGAGCAGGCTAAGTTTCTGCCCGTCCCGCGGAAAACCGCGCAGCGTCGTCTGCGGCGTACGACTGGGGATGGCCTCGTAAATAGCGAGACGCGCCAGGGCCGACATGTCGTAACCGGGCCTAATGCAGGCCCCCTTTACCGTGCACGGCTTGCCACCCGACTTCATCCGCGACAGACGAACATCCACGACCTTGAGCGAGCAATACCCCTGATCCTGGCTTGTCTGGCGGGCCGGCGCCGCCCGACCGTAGGTCCGCGAATAGGGCAGGCGCACATCGGCGGAGAACTCGTGGCGGTCGGGGCGATCCACCACTTTCACCAAATCATCCGGATGGCGTGACGGGATCGAAGGCAGTACATAGATGCCCGTATCGCAACCCGGCCCCTTCAGGTAAGCCTCGTTCGCCAACTCGGGCTTCAGGCCCTCGTAGCAGAAGCCAGTGCCCTTGGTGAGCAGCACCTGCCCACCCGGCAACCCGACCGGGTAGCCCCCCTTACCCATGAAGCGACCCTCGGCATCCCGGTGGGTCGGGTTGTCCTCCTCCTGTGCCCACGGCAGCAGCGAGTAGATGGCCGGCAGGAAACCGGTCCCGGTTGCCGCGCCCCCACCCTCGACCCCGTGGGGCAGGCGCGGGAAGGCGATCGGCATGCCCAACCCGAGGTGGCGCCCGCGGTAGTAGTTGCCGGTGGCGAGATCACCGTTGCTCAACTCACCGTAGAAGTGTAGTGCGATGAGTCCCTCCGTCTTTCCCGCATTGCTGAAATGCTTGTCGTGGGCGCCGAGCAGCGTCACCTCGTTGCCACCGAACTGGTCGGTCATCGTCATCCAGTACAGGTTGTGCGAGGTCTCCTTGACGTGCAGGTTCTCGTCGGCCCGCCACAGGGCCGTCACGATGTTGCCGTCGGACAGCACCAGCGGGTGCAGGGCCATGTCATCGTGGGGGCCGATATTGGTCGCGTCGGCACCGTCAACGCGCGCGGTCCAGCGCTGCAGCGCGAACTGCCGCCCGTAGGTGGCGGATTCGCCGTACAGATGAACCGGGTACACCTTGGCCCGGTTGGAGACGAAGACCAGCTCGTCGTTGCTGATCCACTCCGGATGCATATCGATCGTGCCCTCGACCCGCGGCCAGCCGCTGAGGGTGCCGGCCGTCACGTCGTAGATGAAGATCTGGCCGGTTTCGACGCCCTCCAGCACCGGGATCGGCAGCGTGCCGTGGATCGTCCAGCGGGCCACGTTGATCCGCTTGCCGTAGAGCACTGCAAAGGCGATCTTCGTGTTGTCCGGGCTAACGCGCGGATCGAGCGCCGCACAGTGCAGGTCGTCGTTGCCGATGCAGTCGAACAGTGTCGTCTCGACCCCGTCGGCCGAGCGGTCGACGATGTTCGCCTCCTTGAAGCCGCGGAAGACGAATTTGACGTCCGGCAGAGGATCGTAGTTGTCCAGCGCAGTGATCGTGTGGCCTTTCAGGGTAAACGTGCCGGTGGAACGCTCGGACCACGAATACACGACCGGCACCCGGGCAGGCTCGGCGACGGCATCGGTGCCGGGCAGCGCAGCGGACGGGTTCGCCTCCCCGGTCGTGCGGCCCGGGCCGGCATCGGTGGCCGCACCGTCCGTGCGCCCCGCCTCAGCCTCGCTGACGCCGCCTCCGCCACACGCAACCGCGAGGGAAACCAGCAGCGCCCCCATGGCCGCACGACACCCCCAGGATCGCTGCGCGCGAATGCGCCTCAGGCACGCAAATCGGCCCGTTGCAACGAAGAGCTCGTCGCCGTCGCTTCCTCTGGTGGTTCCTTCCATTGCCCTTCCCGCTTGAGCAGATTCCTCAGCCCTGGGAGCTGAAATCCCAGCGCGTAGGCCTTGTGTGCAGCCGCCAGCGCTTCGTCATAGCGCTTGAGGCGGAAATACGCCAGTCCCAGGTTGTACTGCAGGTTGGCGTTGTTGGAATCCAGGCTCCCGGCAGCTTCCAGCTTGGTGATGGCGCCACTCGAATCCCCCCGCTTGAGCTTGTAGATACCATAGAGCATCTTGGGCATCGGATCGTCGGGTCGAAACACTTCCGCACGAATTAGATAGCACTCGATCGGGTACTTGGCGCCCCAGGGCTGCTCGATCTTGTCCCGCTCCCACAGACGGATGAAGGCCAGCAAGGCGCGCGGATGGTTCGGGAAGGCCCGCAGCGTGTAATCGAGCGCCCCAGCGACGGTGCCGGTCTTACCGGACTTCAAGGCCTCGACCTGGGGCGGAAAATGCGCCTGCTCGACGATCCACAGGTGGCCCTTGTCCACCCGATAGTCGAAGGGGCCAAAGTTGTTCTTGAACGTCCCGCACTCGAGTGGCAGCGTTTCCTGCTGCGCGAGCGCGACCGTACCGGACGCGGTTCCCAGCATGCACAACAACCAGGGCAATCCTCCCTTCAGGGCTCGTGAAAAATTCATAGCGTGCACCTCATGTATCGGATCCCGCCGCCGCCCGATCAATCAGCGGCAACCATCGAGCACAGGCGGCCAGGAGTTCACCGGCGGCCTCTGCATTCGAGAAAGTGTGATCGGCGCCGTCCACATGGACGACACTTAGCCGTCGGGTCCCCCTCACCTCATTAAAGGCTGCCTCGCGTGACATTGAATCCTCGAATTCTCTCGCCACGTAGTCCCGCCCGCTCAAGGCCACGAGGCAGGGGCATCCCGCGGCAACCAGCGCCTGAGCGACGCGGGCCGGCAGTTCCGGCGTATCCCCCGACAGGGCCTGAACCGCGGAACGCGCCGACTGAAGCAGGTTGGCGCCGAATCGTCGCGCCGCGTCCAGCGGCCTGAGTTGGCCCGTCGCTAGCTTTCGCCACATTGCGCGTTCCTTGACGCGCCTGGCGTAGTAGTGGCGCAACACGGTCCGGGAAACCCCCGCCTGGGTCTGGACCCAGGGGTTGATCAGTATCAGACCATCGACATGGCCCCGCCGGCTGGCGTACAGCGCCGATGCCGTCGCACCGTCACACAGCCCCAGCAAGACGACCCGCCGCAAGGCCGGCACACGCCTGCGGAACTCGGCGATCGCCGCCGCAATGTCCTCGTCCTGCTCGTCGAAGTAGCGGGGTTCGCCCTCGGCGTCGCCCATACCCCGTGAATCGAACCGCATGCACGCCACCCCGTTCCCGGCGAAGCCCCGCGCGAGATGGACGAACTGCCGGTGGCTGCCGACGCGATACTGGGGCCCGCCAACCACGACCAGCACGCCGATCTCCGGCGACACCGCGGGCATCGCCAGCACCGCCGGCAGTTCGTCGCCGTCGCAGCGGAACAGCAGCGCCTGTTCGGAGCAGGCCTTCACGACGGCATCCGGGCCAGCGCCCGCTTCGTGAGTTCGATCAGTGCGGGCACCACGGTGACCTCCTGGGTGAGCCAGAAGGCCGGGCCCTCCGCCACGTCGGTGTCGATCTGCATCCCCCCCTGTCGCCAGCGGCCCACGAAGCTGGCCAGAATGGGTGTTAACTCCCTGCGACTCGACGAGGTCACCTCGAGGATGGCCGCGCGGCCTGCGTAGCCAGCCGGGAAATCCAGCACCCCCTGCTCGAAGCCCTTCACTATGCCCGCGCCGATCGTATAGCCGGCCACGTCGACGCTGCCCCCCATGTCGAGACGCGAGCGCATGCCCTGGATGATCGACTTGGCGTCCTGGTCGCCGGGCAACTCGCCCGCCACCTTCAGGAGCAGGAAGTGAGTCATGTGCTGGCGACCGCTGCTAACCGGCTGCCAGTACATGACCGGCAGGTTCGACGCCGCCCGTGCCAGCCACTCCGAGATCAGCAGACAACCCGCCCGCAGCCCCCACAGGACCACTCTGCCACGATGGCGCTCGGTGAGCCACGCCAGTGCCGCATCGATGTTGCCCAGCCAGCCTTCCCAGCACGCGTCTGCGGTCTCACCGGAACTGTCGCCGCAGCCGGCGAGATCGACCTGCAGCACGCCCCAGCCCGCGTCCACGAAGGCCCGCGCCGCCAGCGCGACCATGCGCCGGGAGCGGTTCATCTCCTCGGCAAACGGGTGGATGTATAGCAGTACGCCACGAGCCGGAACCCGTGGCGTACTGTACAGGGCGTACAAGCGACCACCCCGACCATCGTCGATATAGAGCGCTTCGCGCCCCGGCGCACCCGTCAAGCAAGCTTCTCCGTCACGAAGGACACCAGAGTACCGACCGTCTCGAAGGTGCGCCCATCGACGTCGTCATCCTCGACGATGAAGCCGAATCGCTCCTCGAGCAGGTTCAGTACGCCGATCACGGCCATCGAATCGAGCTCGGGGACCGCGCCCAGCAAGGGCTGCTCCGTGTCCCAGCCCGCTGCCCGCCCGTCAAGGCTCAACACCTCGTCCAGCACCGCCAAGACCTCTCGCCTGATATCCAAAATCTCACTCCAACCCGACGCTCAAAGCCCGATATATACCGCACACCGGGACAAGCGCACAGTCATGTTGCCGATTTTACGGTCCGCGCCGATGGCGCTCGCATGCATTATGTCCTGCCGGCGGCCATTCTTCGGCATACTGCCCCACCGAACCGTGCGCCCCGGTCCCGTCCATGAAGTCCGTCCTGATGATCGCATATCACTTCCCGCCCATCGCGGGAAGCAGCGGCGTTCAGCGTACCCTGCAGTTTGCCCGCCACCTGCCGGCGCTCGGCTGGCGGCCGATCGTACTGAGCATCTCGCCACGCGCCTATCGGCGGACCAGTCCGGACCTGCTGGCCGACATTCCGTCCGAGGCCATCGTCGTGCGTGCCTTCGGCCTCGACGCGGCCAGGCACTTGTCGTTGCTCGGGCTCTATCCGGGCTTTGCCGCCCGGCCTGACCGTTGGGCCAGCTGGATCCCGGGGGCGCTCCTGCTGGGGCGGCGCGTCCTCAGACGGCACCGGCCCGCCGCGATCTGGTCCACCTTCCCGATCGCATCGGCCCACCGGATCGCGCTGGGCCTGCACGCGCACAGCGGCCTGCCGTGGATCGCGGACTTCCGCGACCCGATGGCCCAACCGGACTATCCGCCGGAGCCCGCGGCCCGCGACCGCCTGGCGCGCCTCGAAGCCAGCGTGGCCCGCCACGCCTCCGCCGCCACCTTCACCACTCCCGGCGCGCTGTCCGCCTACGCGGCGCGACACCCGGCCCGCCGCGGCGACACCATCCTGATCGAGAACGGCTACGACGAGGCCAGCTTCCCGGCACCCGGCACGCTCGACCCGTCGCCACTTCGACCCGGTCGCCTGACGCTCCTGCACAGCGGCATCGTCTATCCCGACGAGCGCGACCCGAGCGCCCTGATCGCCGCCCTAGCCCGTCTCCGGCAGGCCGCACCCGGACTGTACCCGCACATCTCGGTCCGCTTCCGGGCCGCAGTACACGAAGACACGCTGCGCGATCTGGTCCGGCGGTACGAAGTGGCCGACGCCGTCGAGATCCTGCCGCCCCTGGCGTATCGCGAGGCCCTCGCCGAGATGCTGCGCGCTGACGCACTCCTGATCCTCCAGGCCGCCAACTGCAACGCGCAGATCCCCGCCAAGCTTTACGAATGCCTGCGGGCCGGCCGTCCCCTGCTGGCGCTGACCGACCCCGGTGGCGACACAGCCGCCACACTGCGCGACTACGGCGCCGATTGGATGGCGCCGCTCGATGACCCGCAGGCCGTAGCCGTTGCCTTGGAAAGGCTCTCCGACACGGCCGCCCTCGCCGCGGCCCGCCCGCGTGGTGACACACGGCGCGCCGAGCGCAGCCATCGCAGCACCGCCCTCGCGCAGTTGCTCGAGCGCATGACCTAGCCATCCTCGCGGGCAACCGCTGACCGCTGGCCAACCCCCGCGCGAACGAACCAGGCATGGCCATTCCGTCACACCGCCAGCCGTCGGTCGCAGTGATAATGGCCGGCGTCCCCGCCCCCGGGCGTTTCCACCCATTGTTCCCCAGCCGGTCCGCATGTGCATAGCACCCCACCGGATACGAGAACTGAGCGTCCCCCGATGAGCAGCGTCTCGAAATCCCTCGTCATCTCGTTCGCCGAACGCTACGTCCTGATCGCCCTGCGCCTGACGTCGTTCTTCGTCCTCGCGCGTCTGCTCACACCGGAGGAGATCGGCCTCTATTCGGTCGCGATGGCGGTCATCGGAATCGCACATATCCTGCGCGACTTCGGCATCGGCAGCTATCTAGTGCAGGAAAAGGAACTGACCGAACTGCGCATCCGCACCGCCTTCACGATCACGCTCTGCATCGCAACGGCGCTGGGAGGATTGATCATTGCCACGGCGGGTCCGGTCGCGGACTTCTACGACGACGAGCGCCTCGCACCAGTGCTGCGCCTGCTGTCGATCAACTTCCTGCTGATCCCGTTCAACTCGACGACGATGGCCATCCTGCGTCGCAACATGCGTTTCGACGTGCTGCTGTGGTTCAACCTCAGCGCCGCTGCCGTCGGCACGCTCAGCGCCATCGTACTGGCCGCCGCCGGTTTCGGGTTCTACAGCCTCGTCTATTCAAGTCTCTCCTCGACGGCGACGATGCTCGCCGCCGGCGCGGTCTATCGACGCAAGGAATTCTGGCTCAAACCTTCGCTCGCGGAAGCCCGCCGCGTGCTTGGCTTCGGGTCTCAGGTCGCCATCGTGAACATCCTCGGACAGGTGGCCATCAATCTGAATGGCCTCGTCGTCGGACGGGCGCTGGGTTTCACCGCTGTCGGCTTGCTGAGCCGCGCGCAAGGCGTCATGAACCTATTCCACCGAGACATCATGGCCTCGATTCGGAATGTTGCTTACCCTGCCTTCGCAGAAGCACATCGGAAAGGATCGAACCTGGATGCCATTCATTCGCGAAGCGTCACGGCAGTTACGGCAATCGCTTGGCCTTTCTATGGTTTCTTGTCGCTATACCCGCAAGAAACGCTTCGCCTGATGTTCGGCCCGCAATGGGATTCCGCTGTGCCACTCGTTCCCGTACTGTGCCTCGCGGGAGCAGTCGCGGCTCTGTGGAGCCTGACATCGAACGCGCTTACCGCAGTTGGACGAGTTGATCTGGCCACACGAGCCGCACTAATCGTGCAGCCCGTTCGCATTGGGCTACTTGTAAGCTGCGCCATGATCGCCGATACGCTCATGCCATTCGCGTACACATTGCTTGCAACGTACGTCTTTCAGGTCGCGAACGGCTACTGGCACAAGCAGCAGGCCTTGCCAACAGACTGGGATCCGCTGCTACGAGGTGTTCTCGCGAGCCTAACGGTGACAGTCGTTGCATTGACACCTGCCGGCATCGTGCGACTGCTCGTTGACTGCAGTCCTCCTGTCGTGCCCGAATATGTCCTCGTTCCAGCCTGCGCGCTGCTCACCCTAGCCTGCTGGGTTGTCGCGCTGCGCGTCCTGAATCATCCGACCCTGCGCGATCCTGCTATTCCCTACCGGATTCGCAAGCTGCTATCAATCTCTGGAGATCGTCACAATGCTTGAAAGCTTGGCGCTCGTGCTCAGCGGAATCACCACCGTGGTGGCGTTGCTGGTGCTCTACAAGGTGCGAAAGATTCACCTGATGGCATACGCCGCGAATCGCATGACAAATGGAATTTACTCCGAATCGCAAGCTCTGTTCGGTCAGCTTCAGGCTCTCGATCAGTTAAAGGGGCTGATCAGTCCCGGCCTCGTGTTGCCGCGCCTACGGGGGTGGGCGGCGTCACCCGATTTTCTGCTGCTGATCGCACAGTACGCACGTGCGCATGAACCCGACACCGTCGTGGAATGCAGTTCCGGCGCGTCGACAGTGGTGCTGGCCGACTGCATGCGGCAGAACGGCAAGGGCCACGTGTATAGCCTCGAACACGACCCGGAGTACGCGGCCAAGACGACCGCCCGCCTCAAGGAGGCGGGACTCGACGCATGGGCGACGGTGCTCGATGCGCCGCTGGAGGCGGCAACATCGGCTGGCGGCCAGCCGTGGTACTCGCTGTCGGCGCTGCCCGACGAAGCGGCCCCCATCGACCTGCTCGTCATCGACGGCCCACCGCAACAGATCAGCGAGCAGGCGCGATACCCGGCCATTCCGATGCTGGCTGATCGCCTGTCGGCCGACTGCGCCGTCTTTCTCGACGACGCGGAAAGACCTGACGAGCGGAAGATCGTGCAACGATGGCTGGGCGCTTCCGATGGGTGGTCGCACGAGTGGCACGACTGCGAGAAAGGCTGTGCGATGCTCAAGCGCCACGCGCAGGCACGCGAGCATTGATGCTGGCGATGTAGAACCTGGACTACGCCCCGTCGGCTCCATTTCCTCTTCCCCTTGATGAACCGCCCGCCAAGGACCGTGACTATAAGCATTTCCGTTCTGTTTGCGACACACAACGGCGCCAAGACCCTGCCTCGCATGCTTGACGCCTTGTGCCTCATCGACTGGCCCTCGAACGCATGGGAGGTCATCGCGGTAGACAACGGAAGCCAGGACGACACGCGTGCGATCCTCGACGGCTACCGGTCGAGACTTCCGCTGCGGGTAGTCGATTGCCCGGAGCGGGGCAAGAATCGGGCGCTGAACAGGGGGCTCGAACACGTCACCGGCGAACTGACCATCCTGACCGACGACGACATCCTCCCGGAACCCGACTGGCTGCGGCGCATGGCGGACGGTGCGACCGCGCATCCCGAGTTCGCCATCTTTGGCGGCCGTATTTTGCCGGAATGGCCGTCCGACCCACCGGGCTGGATCCTGGAGAACGTCCCGCTGGGCATGACCTTCGCTCTGACCGAAGGCGATCCACCGGGGGGCGAGGTCGATCCGGGCCTGGTGTGGGGGCCGAACATGATGTGTAGAACGGCCATCTTCGAGGCCGGGCACCGGTTCGATGAGCGGATCGGTCCGGCGGCCGGCAACTACGTGATGGGCAGCGAGACGGAGTTCACCCGCCGCATGGTCGCCTGCGGCTTCCGCTGTGCCTATCTGCCCGAATCGCGCGTGCGCCACATCGTCCGCGCCAACCAGTTCGAGCCGGACTGGTTGCTGAACCGTTCGTTGCGGGCCGGCAAGGCGAGCTTCGTCCATAACAACGCCCGGCACCTGCGACAGGCCAGGGGCTTGCTGGGGATTCCCCGCTGGATGCTCCGCAATGCGATCCGCGACCTGGGCCGCTTCGTCATGGCTGCACTGCGGCGCGATCGCACGCAAGCGTTCCGCGCACAATGGCAGCTCTATCGCTTCGCCGGATACGCCCGGCAAGCTCTTGCCGCCAAACGCCAGGAACACGCCCCATCAGTCCGTGCCGGATCTTCGGGTTGACACTTCCGGCGCCCACCGCGACCGAATCGACGAGCCGACATCGCCCATGATCACCAGCCTGTCCCTGTTCCTGAAACGTACACTCGACCTGACCGGCATCGGCTCGGTGGTACGGGCCATCGTGTCCTACGGTCTCGACAGGCACCTGGCACGCAATCCGCACGTGTTCGAGTACCTGCAGCGTCAGCATGTTGCCAGCCAGATCGAATCGTTCAGGCGCCACCTCCATACGGTCGGCGATGGTCTTACGATCACAGGCCGAATCTACGTCTCGGAACCTCGTGGCGTCGTGATCGGCTCCAACGTCCTCATTGACGATAACGCGTGCTTCTTGACACGCGGCGGCCTGATCATCGGAGACAACACGCACTTTGCCCGCAATGTCACGATCTGCACGTCCGAGCACGAGTACGAGGGGCGTGCGCTACCGTATGACAGCCGCTACCGTGACAAACCCGTCGTCATCGGCCGCAACGTGAGCATAGAGATGAACGTCACGATCTCGCCGGGCGTGACTATCGGCGAGGGTGCGGTCATCGGCATGGGGACTACGGTGTCGTCTGACGTGCCCGCGTTTGCGATCGTCGCGCCGCAAGGGCATGCAGTCACGCACATTCGCGACATTGCGCACTACCGCCGGCAGGAGGCCGCGCATCGCTGGAGCGGTGAAGCCGGGAAACTGCTACCGCCGGCCCAGCGGTCACCCAACTTCGAGGACGCTCTTTCGAAGGGCGCCGGCATGTTCTTCGTTCTCGGTACAGGCCGAAGTGGCAGTACGACGATCGCCAAGAGCCTGTCCCGACAACCGGAGGTTACCTGCATGCATGAGCCGAAATTGCAGTTGCAGCGAACCTCCGCGCTGTATGCGTACGGCGAACTCACCGACGAACAGGTCATGGCAGAATTGAGAGATCTCTACGTCGGCAACGCGACCCTGCCCCCGGGCATTTACGGTGAATCCGACCAGAAGTTCTCGAATCTGGTCCCGCTGCTGGCCGAGTTGCTGCCCGACGCGAGGTTCGTCTGGCTGATCCGGAACCCGGTCGACGCCGTCAACTCGATGTATTCACGCGGCTGGTACGCGGACATCGAGCAGTTTCCGCCGGCGGACGCGGAACCAAGGGACGACCCACTTTACCGCTTCTACTACAGCGAGCATCGGCTGCGGGGCGACCGAGCCGGTGCCATGTCCACAGAACAATGGCGAGCGATGTCGCCGTTCGCACGGAACTGCTGGTATTGGGCTTATTGGAACAGTCTGATCGAGCAGCAGTTGTCGAGATTGCCTGCCGAGCGCAGCTTTTCCGTCCGACTCGAAGACCTCGAAGACCGCCTGCCCAGCTTGCTGGAGTTTCTCGGAGCAGAGTGCGGTCCGGACGCCCAAGTAACGCGTGAGAACGTCGCCCAAACGAAGCACCAGTTGACAACCAAGGACGGCTGGACGCAAGACCAAAAGCGAGAATTCTCCGACCTTTGTGATGCCCTGTACCGAAAGTGGTACCCAGGCGCAGTGGATTCGAATGAATTCGACTGAACGAAGGAATATGCCTATGCCGAACAAGATCCCAAACGACGCTTATGCACTGATCATTGGCGCAATGAAATGTGGCACATCGTCAGTATACAGCTACCTGGAACGCCACCCAGCCATCTGCCCTGCCTGCACGAAGGAGCCAGAATTCTTCTCCGAGAATCAAGGTCACGGTGCGGATGTAGATCGCTACGAGGATCTTTGGGCTTTCGACACTGCTAAGCATCGATTTGCCCTGGAGGGCTCGACTGGCTACACGAAATACCCGCTCGAACAGAACGTGCCACGCAACATCTCCGAGGCAGGCATCAATCCGAGATTCATCTACATCATACGAAACCCTTTCGACAGAATCGCTTCGCACTACAACTTCAAGCGCGGAGACAAGGACTGGGAACTTGACATACAAGACGACCATTTGATCAACACCAGCAATTACCACCTTCAGCTAGAGCAGTATCGGCGCTACTTTCCACGCGACCGGTTCCTGATTCTCGACTTTGACGCGTTGAAATCGGACCCGCGCGGGCTCATGCTGGAGATTTACGAATTCCTCGGACTCGAGCCGGACAACCTTCCGGAGGCGTATGCCGTCCTGAACAAATTCAAGGGGGAGTCGGCTGTCGAAGGCAGATTGCGGAAGTGGGGCGTCGACAAGGTCTGGGGTGTCCTACCTCCTTCGCTCAAGAGACTGGGCAAGAAGGCGGTGCACGCGATGTCCCCACCCAGGAAGCGGGCACTCAGCGAATCCGAGCGCCAGTACGTTCATTCCCGACTTGCAGAGGGAATGGCGAATTTGAAAGACGAGTACGGGTTCGACGTCGCCAAGTGGGGCTTCTAATGGCTCGAACCGAATCACGATGGCTAGGGCCCTATCAGATTTTCGCCGTGGGGGCTTGCACCGACTGTCTCCTCACTCGTCGCAGTAGGCTGGGCGCATGAATAGAACCGTCCTCGTCCTCGATGCCGACCTACCCCCGGCCCTGACGATCGCGCGCTCCCTTCACGCCAGAGGGATTTCGGTCGACGTCGCCAGCCACGAAGCGAGACCGATCGCCGGCTACTCGCGGGCCGTCGACAAGCGTCACCGCTATCCCGACCCGCTTGAGCACGAGTTCGACTTTATCGAATGGGTCGCCGAGCGGCTAGCCGACCCCCGCTACGATCTCGTAATACCAGTGACCGAGCGCACGGTGACGCCACTGCTCAAGCACCGCAAGGGTCTGGCGGACGAGCGCCTGGCGATGGCGGGCAGCGATGCCCTCGCCGTGGTCCTCGACAAGTCGCGCACCGTCGCGCTCGCGGAGGAGTTGGGCATTCCGTCGCCGGCGAGCCGGCTGGTGACCTCGCTGGACGAGGCGGAGGCCGCCGCCGATGCGCTCGGCTACCCGATCGTGATCAAGCCCGTCAGCTCGGTCGGCGGGCGCGGACCGCAGAACGTCCAGCTGACGGTCTCCTACGCGGTCGATCCGGGCCAGCTCAAGTCCCGGGTGACGCATGCGCTGCGCTACGGCAACGCGTTGCTGCAAGAGCGCTTCGCCGGCGATGGCGTCGGCATCGAGCTGATCGCCGATCGGGGACGGATCGTCTATCCGTTCCAGCACCTGCGCCAGCACGAAGTGCCACTGACCGGCGGCGGCAGCAGCCTGCGGATGAGCATGCCCATCGAGCCGGCCCTGCTCGAGGCGTCGCAGAAGCTGATCGGCGCCCTCGGCTGGCACGGCGTGGGCATGGTCGAGTTCAAGCGCAAAGCCGCCACCGGCGAGTTCCGCCTGATGGAGATCAACGGCCGGTTCTGGGGCTCGCTGCCGCTGGCGTTCGAGGCCGGCGCCGACTTCCCGGCGATGCTCTACGAATTGCTCGTCGAAGGCCGAGTGGCCGACTGGCCGCCCTATCGCAACGACATCACGGTACGCAACCTGTCGCGCGACGTTTACTGGCACGAGCTGGTGGTGCGACGCGATGCGCCGGCCGGCCTCGTGACCCTGCCGACGACGCGCGAGGTCCTCAAGGACGTGGCGCTCGTCTGCCTGCCCCGGCACCGCTTCGATGTCCAGAAGTGGTGGGACCCGCTGCCGGGTCTGGTCGACGTGGGCCGGATCTTCCGCAACTACGGCAAGCGGCTCGGGAACATCGTCGCCGAGCGTCGCAACCTTCGCGAGGCGCGCAGGGCATGGACGGGCGGCTCGGTCGCCGCGGCGTTGAAAGGGGCGGACAACGTCCTGTTCCTTTGCTACGGCAACATCAACCGCAGCGCCGTCGCCGAGCGCTACGCGCGCGCGCGCCTGCCCGCGGACGTGACGGTCGTGTCGGCGGGCTTTCACCCCGAGGAGGGACGGCCGGCCGACCCGGTAATGATCGACGTGGCGGCGGCGCGGCAGATCGACATGCAGGGCTGGTCGTCGCAACGCGTGACCCCCGCGATGATCGAGCATGCTGCGGCGATCTTCGTCATGGAGGTGGCGCATCGCAAGCGCCTGCTCGAGGCGTTTCCGGAAGCCGCGGGCAAGGTCTTTCTGCTCGGCATGGGCGCCGACGGCGTGGAAATCGCCGACCCCTATGGCCAGGCGCGCGAGGTCTATGCGCGTAGCCTCGACCAGGTCATGCGTGGCATCGACGCCATCGCCCGCCTGACCGGCACGGCATGATGCTGCACGGGCCCGGCGCTCCCGCCTCCGGTAGCGCGACCGCGACGTCCGCTTCCGAGCGGATCGCGGCCTGCCGGCAGCGGGCG
>JBNLCM010000001.1:0-6544 GCA_050303815.1 Rhodocyclaceae bacterium | reverse complement strand
GTCGCGGGCCAGCGGCATCAATTTCCTGCTCGACAAGGACGTGCAGGGCTCGATCGGCGTGACGATCTTCGTGCGCCAGGTGCCGATCGAGGACGCCATCGAACTGTTGCTGGTGCAGAGCCAGCTGGAGCGGCGGCTGATCAACGAGAACACGGTCCTGATCTATCCGAACACGCCGCAGAAGGTGAAGGAGTTCCAGGACCTGGTCATCAAGCCCTTCTACCTCACCAACGGCGACGTCAAGCAGACCCAGCAGATGCTGAAGACGATCCTGCGCGCCAGCGACGTTTTCATCGATGAACGCCTGAACCTGCTCGTGATGCGCGATACGCCCGAGGCGGTGCGGCTGGCCGAGAAGCTGATCGCCGCGCAGGACTTGGCGGAGGCCGAAGTGGTGCTGGAGGTCGAGGTGCTCGAGGTGACCCGCAGCAAGCTGACCGAACTGGGACTGAAGTTCCCCTCGCAGCTGGCCGGGCCGGGCGGCACGCTGGCCCGCGCGCAGATCCTGAACGGCGACACGATCGGCGTGAACAGCGGCCTGGTGCTGAACCTGAAAAAGGAGGACGGCGACACCAACATCCTCGCCAGCCCGCGTATCCGGGTGCGCAGCCGCGAGCAGGCCAAGGTGCATATCGGCGACCGGGTGCCGGTGGTGACGGCCGTGGTGACGCCCTCGACCGGGACGCCGGTCACGACCGACCAGATCCAGTACCTGGACGTGGGCCTGAAGCTGGAGGTCGAGCCGACGGTGCACCTCGACGACGACGTGGCCATGAAGATCGGACTGGAGGTCAGCACCTTCACGCGACTGCCAGCGACCCAGAACGGCACGATCCCGATCCAGGTCAGCACCCGCAATGCACATACCATGCTGCGCCTGCACGACGGCGAGACCCAGGTCCTGATGGGACTGCTGCGCGACGACGACACCCGTACCGCCACCAAGGTGCCACTACTCAGCGATATCCCGGGCATCGGCCGACTGTTCACGAGCGAGTTCAACGACGCCAAGAAGACCGAGGTGGTGCTGCTGATCACACCCCACGTGGTCCGGAACCTGAACCGGCCCGATGCCGGCATGACCCACATCTGGTCCGGCACCGACTCGGTCCTGCGCGTCTCGCAGCCGCTTGCCCGCGGGCCACTGCTCGCCGATGCCGCGAGCGTGGCCGGCACCGCGGCGATCCCGGGCGTCCGGGCGACCGATGTCGCGCCGGGCGGGGTTCCTGTGCCGCCTGGCGCGCCGGCGGCGGCGCGTGCATCGCTGGCCATGGCGGCCCCCCAGGCGAAGGCGGCCCCGCCATCCACCCGCCCCGAGGCGGGTCATCCGCCGGTCCACTTCGCGTGGCGCGGACCCGCGTCGGTCCGCGTGGGCGAGACCTTCGACCTGGTCCTGCGTGCCGACAGCCCCGCGCCCCTCAGCGGCACCTCGCTCCAGCTGCGCTTCGACCCCGCCCAGTTCGAGCTGATCGCCGTGGACGAAGGGGAACTGCTCAGGCAGGGCGGCGCGACCACGACCTTCCGCCAGCGCCAGTATCCGGCGGGTGGCCGGGTCGCGGTCGCGATGTCACGCGCGGGCGAGCCCGGCGGCGCTTCCGGCGACCTGCTCACGGTTCGCCTCAAGGCGCGGATGCCGGTCGAGGCCGCCGAAGTCCATCTGATGAGCGTCGCGCCCGTCGGCGCGGGCCGTCAGGTGCTGCCGGTGCAGGCGGGCGGGCCATTCACGCTGGGGGTGACACCGTGATCACGGCGCGTCGCGCCCGCGGCTTCACGCTGATCGAGCTTGTCGTCGTCGTGGCGATCGTCGGCGTGCTGGCGTCGGTGGCCATCCCGCTCTCGGAACTGGCCGTGCAGCGAACCCGCGAGCACGACCTCCGCCACGCCCTGCGCGAGATCCGGACGGCCCTGGACGCCTACAAGAGCGCAGTGGAGCGGGGGCATGTGGCGACCCTGGCCGACGCTTCCGGCTATCCGCCTTCGCTGGACGTGCTGGTCGAGGGCGTGACTGACCAGAAGAGCGCGACGGGCGCGACCCTCCGCTTCCTGAGGCGGCTGCCCCGCGATCCGATGCATCCGGACCGGACGCTGCCGGCGGCCGAGACCTGGGGCAAACGAGCTTACGCCAGCCCGGCTGACGATCCCCGCGAAGGCGAGGATGTGTTCGATGTGTATTCCCTGTCGGATCGCCGCGCCATCGATGGCAGCCGGTATCGGGAGTGGTAGCCATGAAGCCCCGCGGATTCACGCTGATCGAGATGCTGGTGGTGATGGTCGTCATTGCCTTGTTGCTGACGATTGCCACGCCGCGCTACATCCACAGCCTGGATCGGGCCCGCGAGACAGTCCTGCGGGAGAACCTGGTCCTGATGCGCGACGCGCTGGACAAGTTCTATGCCGACCAGGGGCACTATCCGGACGCCTTGCCCGAACTGGTCGAGCGCCGCTACCTGCGCAACCTGCCGGTCGACCCGATCACCGAGAGCCGGGAGACCTGGCTGGCATTGCCGCCCGACCGGCCGGAGCTGGGGGGCGTGTATGACGTGCGCAGCGGCGCGGAGGGGGACGCCTCGACGGGCGTTCCGTATGGCGAGCTATGACGATGCGGAGTCGTGGCCGACGGCAAGGCGGCTTCACCTACG
Organism: Rhodocyclaceae bacterium; assembly: GCA_050303815.1. Taxonomy (GTDB): domain Bacteria; phylum Pseudomonadota; class Gammaproteobacteria; order Burkholderiales; family Rhodocyclaceae; genus Cognatazoarcus. The sequence continues at coordinate 3,905 of JBNLCM010000001.1, read as the reverse complement.
TGGCGCTTCTGCTGGCGGTGGCCCTGATGTCGGCCTCGCTGGCGTGGTCAGGGCAGTCCTGGCAACTGGCGCGACAGCGGGAGATGGAGCGCCAGCTGCTGTTCGCCGGGCGCGAGATCCGCGATGCGATTGCCGCCTACCACCGCAGCGGGCCCGTGCGAGGGCAGCTACCCGACCGCCTCGAAGAGCTGCTGGCGGACCATCGCGGGGTGCGTGTGGCGCGGCATCTGCGCCGGCTCTACCCGGATCCGATGGGGAACGGCTGGGTCGAGATCCGGGACGCCGGGGGCGCCCTCATCGGGGTCCACAGCGGCTCCGTGGCAGTGCCCCTGAAGCGGTCGGGGTTCGGACGCAAGGAGCTGGCCTTCGAGGGGGCCGCGACCTATGCGGACTGGCGATTCACGGTGGAGCCCGTGGTCCGGATGCAGGGCGATGTTGCGGGGCAGCGCGAGTTCGATATTCGCAGCCAGTATCGGCCGGGCGCGCACATCGGCAGCGACGCCGGGCCGGGAGGCAGCGCCGGCGGCGACCAGCCGTGAGCCCGCGAGCGGTGGATGGCCGCAGGGCGGGGCTGCAGGCCTGGCGCGCCTTGCAATGGAATGGCACCCGGCCAGGCGGGACCGGGGGGACGGGTTGACGGGAAGTGTGACGCGGATCAATGCTTTGTGAAGCAGAGAAGCGCACAGTGCAAAGCAGTGCGCCTGCAGCATTTCGGCGTCATGTCCGGAGCGGCTGATGGATAAGAAGAACATGGCAGAGGGGAGGTTAACCTGATGGAGTCGTCACTGATCGCCGGCTTCCTGCGCGGCAGGCGTCGCCAGGCAGCCGTCGCGGACGCGGCGGCGGATGCCGGCCGTCCGGCGGAAGAGGTGTCTGAGTCGGGCAAGGCGTCGGACCGGCAGGAGCCAACGCGGCAGTTCCGGCTGCTGAAGTGGTTCGCTGCGGCGAGTTTCGTGGCCGTCATGATGGTGATCGCGGCGTTTGCCGCCCTGCTGTCGCATTTCGTCGGCGAGGCGATCCTGCGCCATGACGCGACGCTCACCAGCGAGTTCATCAGCAACCTCGCCGACACCGAGGTGCTGCATGGCGGAATGATCGGCCAGCTGACGCTGGGCCAGATCCTCGACCCCCATTTCGACGCCGACCGCTTCAACGTATCGGCCGAGCGCGCGGCGGCTGCCCGGGCCGAGTTCCTGTCTCACGTTGCCATGCTGCCCGACGTGGTGCTGGTCAAAGTCTATTCGCGCAACCGGGAGGTGGTGTGGTCCACGGCGGTCGGCCTGCTCGGCAAGCCGGAGGAAACCAACCGCGATCTCGACAACGCCTTCGAGCGGAAGGAGCTGACCATCAGCCACAGCTTCTCCCCGTTCGGTGGCCATGTGCGGCGGATGGATCATGGCCGCACCGTCGAAGACGACAACTACTTCGTGGAAGAGTACATCCCGCTGTTCGACATGCACGACGGTGTGGCCTCGGTGGTCGAGGTCTACAAGCAGCCGAAGTCGCTGCGCCAGACCCTGTTTGCCGGCAAGTTACTGGTGTGGACCCTCGCCCTGTTCAGCGGCCTGGTGTTGTTCGGCGCCCTGGTCTGGATCGCCCGCCGGGGCGAGAAGCTCATCCACGCGCAGCAGGAGCGGATGATCGACGCCGAGAACCTGATCGTGATTGGCGAGATGTCGGCGGCGGTGGCCCACGGCATTCGCAATCCGCTGGCAGCCATCCGCTCCAGCGCAGAACTCGCGATGGACAGCGACGGCGCCACCCTGAAGAAGAACCTCGACTCGATCATCCGCCAGGCCGACCGGCTTGGGCGCTGGCTCAAGGACCTGCTCGTCTATGCCGGGCCGATCCACTCCCATGCCGACGAGACGGTGGACGTGAGCTCCGTGGTGCATGAATGCCTGGCAGGGATGCGCACGCAGATGGAGAAGCAGCGCGTCGATGTGGTCCTGACGCAGCGGGGCGAAGCCGTCCCGATCATCGCAGCGAGCCGTGCCGTGGTCTCCCAGCTCGTCCACACGATCCTCTCGAATGCACTGGAGGCAATGCAGCGGGGCGGCATGCTGCGGGTGACCCTCGAGGGCCAGAGCGGACGCCGGCCCCTGTGCCTGGTCATCGAAGACAGCGGACCCGGCATGACGCCCGAGCAGATGAACCAGATCTTCAAGCCTTTCTATACCACCAAGAGCACCGGGCTTGGCATCGGCCTGCCGCTGGCACGCCGGATCATCGACCGGCTTGGCGGCCGCATCGACTTCTCGAGCCGCATCGGCTCGGGCACCCGGGTGCAGATCACGTTTGGCGAACTGGAGCGAAGCAGTGAGTAACCTGGCACTGATCATCGAAGACGACGAGACGCTGGCGGAGAACGTCTGTGTCTTCCTGGAGCGCAACGGCTGGGATGCCCACTACTGTCTGACGGCCGAGGAGGCGCTCAAGGCGCTCGAGACGGAGCACCCCGACATCGTCATCTCCGACGTCATGCTGCCGGGCCTGTCGGGCCTGCAGCTGATGGAGAAGATCAACCAGATGGATCGGGACCTGCGCGTCATCTTCATGACCGGCTCCGAGCGCGTTCAGACCGCCGTCGAGGCGATGAAGCTCGGCGCCGCCGATTACCTCACCAAGCCGGTGGCGCTGGCCGAACTGAAGCTGTCGGTGGAGCGCGCGCTGGGCAGCGTCCAGATGGAGCGCACCCTGTCTGCCCACAACCGGCGCCAGGCGGAAAAGGGGGGCCTCAAGCGCCTTGTCGGTAATTCGCCGACGATGGATGAGGTCAAGGGCCGCATCCGCCAGATCCTCGATGCGGAATCCCGCCTCACCGAGGACGAGCTGCCCGCGGTCCTGGTGACCGGTGAGACCGGCACCGGCAAGGAGCTCGTGGCCCGCGCTCTGCATTTTGACGGATCCCGTTCCGCCCAGCCCTTCGTCGAGGTGAACTGCGCGGCGATTCCCGACCACCTGCTCGAATCGGAACTCTTCGGCCACGAACGTGGCGCCTTCACGGATGCCAAGGAGCGGAAGGTCGGTCTGGTCGAGTCGGCCGAGGGGGGCACCCTGTTTCTCGACGAGATCGGCGAGACGGATCTCACCATTCAGGCGAAGCTGCTGAAATTCCTTGAAGACCGAACCGTGCGGCGCATCGGCAGCGTGCGCGCCCGACGGGTGAACGTGCGCATCGTGAGTGCCACCAACCGGGATCTCGCCCTGCTGGTGCAGGAAGGACGATTCCGCAGCGACCTCTATTTCCGGCTGCGGATCATCGAGGTCAAGATACCGCCCCTGCGCGAGCGCGGTTCCGACGTGCTCGAGCTGGGCAAGCACTTCCTGAAGGATCTCGGGCGACGCTACGGCAAGCGGGACCTGGTCTTCAGCCAGGATGCCGAGCGCATGCTGATGGGCTATCACTGGCCGGGCAACGTGCGCGAACTGAGAAACATGCTCGAGGAAACGGTGCTGCTGGCCAGCCATCCGGTGATCCTGCCGGAGCAGCTCGCCCTGTGCTCACGGGCCCTGAGCGATCCCGCCGCCTGCGAGCAGGTATCGCCGCCGGGCTGCCTCTCCAACTGCAATTCGCCATATACCGGCACCCGCTTCGGCCCCATCCAGTGCGCCAAGCCGGGCGATCCGGACCGGGACGAGGTGGTCCGGGTGCTCGAGCGGACCGACTGGAACGTCTCCAAGTCGGCCAAGCTGCTCGGCCTGTCCCGCGACATGCTGCGCTACCGGATCGAGAAGTTCGGGCTCGAGCGCCCGAGCTGACACCGGCCGGCCGGCGGCTACTGGATGCTGCCGGCCAGCTCGAAGATCGGGATGTACATCAGCACCACGATGACCCCGATCACGCCGCCGATCACCGTCATCATGACCGGCTCGATCAGTTTCACGAACCAGTCGATCCAGCG